>CAYTXK010000026.1:6721-15751 GCA_964441645.1 uncultured Acidobacteriota bacterium | reverse complement strand
CTCCTTCCAGGAGACCACGCGGGTGCTCACCGAAGCCGCTATCAGCGGGCGCATTGACTACCTGCGCGGGCTCAAGGAGAACGTCATCATGGGCCGGTTGATTCCCGGAGGCACCGGGCTCGATCACTACCGCCAGCTCACTATCGCCACCGAAATGCCGGCGCCCGAAGAGGAAGTTGCCGCCCCCTTGACCGACGAGGAAGCCCGCGCCCTCGAATTCCTCCGCAGCGGCGAGAAAACCGGGGAGGAAGCCCCTAGCGCCGATTAGTCCCGTTCCAACTGGCGCAACGGTGCGTGGATGGCGACAAGGATTTGAGAAGGATAAGAATGATGTGCAGCAGCGGTACGAGCACGGTTCGGAATTATCAGTTGGAACGGGATTAGAGTTCCCGCACGCGGTCTCCCCGTAGGGGGAGCCCCACCGGCCCCGCCTCGACACTTCGGAGCGGGGCCGGTTTTCTTTGATCGAAAGATTGCCGGGAAGGCTATTTCTTGAAGAGATTCTCGAAGGAGCGGCAGGTTTATCCCGAGCCGCGATCCAAATCGGGGCGAGGGACGCTATTTCTTGAAGAGGTTTTCGAAGGCCTTGCGGGCGTCGTCGGGGCGCTTGGCGCCGGGCGAGGTTTCGCGCTCCACGATTACGCGGAGCGAAAAGAACGTGCACTCATTGCGCGCCGCCTTGTTGGCGATACGCTCGGGGATGGGCTCGGTGCATTCGTAGCGGCTCGACGGGTCGAAGTGCTCGCACTGCTTGCAGGAGTGCAACTCCGCCCCGCACTTGCTGCACTGGCCCAGGGGTTCCGCCAACGCCGGCAGCACCGTGCCGCATCCCGCACAGCGGGACGCGACGCGCCGTCCCGGCATCTGCGGCGCCCGCGGGCCGGTCTTCTGCATCTGCTGCCACTTCGCTCCCCCCTCCTTGGGCGCTTTCTTCTTTGACTTCTCGCCGCCGCCAGACTTTTCAAACTCATGGTCCTGGTAGCCCGGCTGGCGGTACTTGCGATCTCCCACGACAGCTCCCTTCGCTCTGGCCGTTTATGGCTGCCAGTCTACTCCCAAACTCAAACTCCGTCACTCCGCCGTAGGGCTCGCTTCCAACGGCCACCGCCTTTTATGCTACTCTTTCCCGCTTCATGGCTCGAATCCCTTCCAGGCCGCCCTACACCATCCTGGCCCGCTTCTACGACCAGATAGCCGGCACCGGGCCCGCCATGAACCGCCACGCTCGAAAGAAGATTCTCGGCCCCCTCTTCCCTCGCATCCGCTCCGTCTGTGACCTCGGCTGCGGCACCGGTTCCACCGCCATCGAGCTGGCTCGCGGCGGCCGCCGCGTCTACGGCGTTGACCTCTCTCGCGAGATGTGCCGCCGGGCCCGCGCTAAGGTCCGTCGGGCCCGTGTTCCCGTTCGCATACTCTGCGCCGACATGCGTTCGTTTCGCCTGCCCGAACCGGTGGATTTAGTGCTCTGCGAATTCAACCCGCTCAACCATCTCCCGCGCAAGTCCGATATTCTCCCCGCCTTCCGCGCCGTCGCCCGGGCGCTGCGCCCCGGCGGCTGGTTCTATTTCGACCTCAACACTCAGCTCACCTACCGTGCCTACTACCCCATCACTCGCCTCGAGGAAGGGCCGGGGTTTTTCCTCGCCACCCACGGCGGCTTCGACCCGCGCCGCTCCCACGCCTGGCTGCAGTTTGAATGGTTCGTCCAGAAAGGCAACCACTGGCGCCGCTACCGCGAGCGCGTCGTCGACACCTGGTGGTCGGACGCCGAAATCCGCCGCGCTCTTCGCCGCGCCGGCTTCGCCCGCCTTCGCTTCTGGGACGGCTCGCGCGTCCGCCCCCGCTCCCTCCATCCCAAACCCGGCTACGACGCCTACTACCTCGCCCAAAAACCCTTCCGCGGCTAGTGCCGTTCCAACTTTTTCGAGATAAGGTCTGCGCGAGAGTTTCTCGTGGAGAGCCGGTGCCTAAGGCTGCCACTGCGATAGGAGAGAATAGTTGGAACGGCAATAGGTGCAAGCCGGCCCGAGCTGTGCTACCCTCGCGGGCAAGCTAGGAGCTGCCTATGTTCTCCACGCTGGAACGGACCTGGGACCTGACCAAGCAGAGCTTTGCCGTGCTGCGCGCCGACAAAGAAATCCTGCTCTTCCCGGTGATGAGCGCTGTGGCGGCGATCATAGTCAGTCTCAGCTTCCTCGTGCCGCTCTTGCTGAGCGGCGCTCTCCAGGCGGTGGAAAGCAGCGGGGCGAACGCTACCACCTACCTCACGCTGTTCGCCTTCTACTACGTCAACTATTTTGTGATCCTCTTCTTCAACAGCGCCCTGGTGGCCTGCGCCAACATCCGCCTGGGGGGCGGCGACTCTACGGTGGGCGACGGACTCCGCATCGCCGGCTCGCGCATCGGACGCATCGCCGCCTGGGCCCTGGTGGCCGCCACCGTCGGTCTGCTGCTGCGCCTCCTCGAAGAGCGCTTCGAGAAGCTCGGCAAGTTCCTGATCTCCCTGCTCGGCCTGGCCTGGACGCTCATCACCTACTTCATCGTCCCGGTGATCGTCTTCGAAGACCTGAGCATCATGGATTCCATCAAACGCTCCGCCGACCTCTTCCGCAAGCAGTGGGGCACGCAAGTCGTGAGCGGTTTCAGCTTCGGGCTGATCTTTTTCCTGCTCGCCCTCCCCGGTATTGCGCTCGGCTTCGCCGGCTTCTTGATTGATCCCCGCGTCGGCCTCGCCACCCTCTTCCTGATGATTGTTTACTTTCTGGTTCTGGCGGTAATCTCGGCCGCCCTCAAAGCCATCTTCACCGTGGTGCTCTACCGCTTCGCCACCCAAGGCGAAGTCCCCGCCGCTTTCACGCCGGATTTCGTGCAGCGCGCCTTCGCGCCCAAGGGAAGCTGGTAGCCACTACGCCTCGGACCCCGCTCAACGATTCCCGCTAACCCGCAAACCCGCCCGCCTGCTCGAAGCCGTGGGCCAGTTGCAGCAGGCGCGCCTCCTCGAAGTGTCGCGTCATCAGTTGCAGCCCGATGGGCAGCCCTGCTTTTGAGCGCCCGCAGGGCACCGAAATCCCCGGCACCCCCGCCAGGTCGCCCGTCACCGTGTAAATGTCGGCCAAATACATCTGCAGCGGGTCGTCCACTTTTTCTCCCAGGCGGAAGGCCGGCGTGGGCGCGGTGGGCGTGACGATGGCGTCCACCTGCTCGAAGGCTTTGACAAAATCCTGATAGAGCAGCGCCCGCACTTTCTGCGCCTTGCGGTAATAGGCCTCGTAGTAGCCGGCGCTCAGCGCGTAGGTCCCCAGCATGATGCGCCGCTTCACCTCCGCCCCGAAGCCGCGCCCCCGCGTGTTCTCATACATCGCTTCGAGCACCGTCACGCCCGGCGCGCGAAAGCCGTAGCGCACCCCGTCGTAGCGCGCCAGGTTCGAGCTGGCCTCCGCCGTGGCAATGATGTAGTAGCAGGCAATGGCGTAGTCGGTGTGCGGCAAGCTGACCTCGCGCACCTCGCAGCCCAGCTCGCGGAAGCACGCGATTCCCTTCTCCACCCGCGCGCGTACTTCGCTGTCGAGCCCGGCGCCGAAATACTCCGGCGGCACCCCCAGCCGCATCCCTTTCACAGGCTTCTCCAGCGCCTTCAGGTAGTCCGGCACCGGCACGTCGGCCGAGGTTGAATCCAGCGCGTCGCGCCCGGCGATCACTTGCATCACTGTGGCCGCATCGCGCACCGTCCGCCCGAACGGCCCGATGTGGTCGAGCGAAGACGCGAAAGCAATCAACCCGTAGCGCGACACTCGCCCGTAGGTACCCATCATCCCTACGACGCCGCAGAAACTCGCCGGCTGGCGTATGGAGCCGCCCGTGTCCGAACCCAAGGCCACCACCGCCATCCCGTCGGCGACCGCCGCCGCCGAGCCGCCGCTCGACCCACCGGGCACGCGCTCGCGGTCGTGTGGGTTGCGCGTGGTGAAATAGCCGGAGTTTTCGGTCGAAGAGCCCATGGCAAATTCATCGCAGTTCGTCTTCCCCAGCACCACCGCGCCGGCCCGCTCCAGCCGCGCCACCGCCGTAGCGTCATAGGGCGGGCAGTAGTTTTCGAGAATCCGCGAGCCCGCCGTCGTCGGCACGCCCCGGGTGACGATGACGTCCTTGACCGCCACCGGCACGCCCCCGAGCGGCCCCAGCGGCTCGCCGCGCGCCATCCGCTGATCAATGGCGTCCGCCTGCGCCAGGGCGCGTTCCGGCGATAGGGTGAGGAACGCGTTGATCTGCGGGTCCCGCTCGCGAATCCGCGCCAGGTGCTGTTCCGCCACCGCCCGGGCGGTGACGGCCCCTGCCTTGAACTGCTCGTGCAGGGCGGCGATGGTGAGGCGTGTGAAATCCATCTAGCGCTCGATGACTTTGGGCACTCGCACAAAAGTGGAGTCGGCATCGGGAGCGGCGGCGAGCGCCTCCTGCCGGTCTAGCCCCCCCTGGCGCGCGTCGGCACGCACGGCGGCCTCCGGGTGCGATTCCGCCAGCACCTGTGCCATCGGCTCCACCTGGCTGGTGTCGAGCTCATTCAATTTCTCGATGTAGGTCAGAATCGAATCGAGCTGCCTCTGCATTCGCTCAATTTCCACCGAAGTGAGCTCCAAATGTGCCAATTCCGCCACGTACTCCACGTCCTTTTGAGTAATTTTCATCGGCCCTTCTCGTGGTTTATCGGTTGATTGGTTTATCGGTTTACGGGTTCCCTGTCAACCAATCCTTCCCTCAGCGCTTATAATCAGTTCTTCATGCCTCGCCTCATCCTCGCTTCCCGCTCCTTGCGCCGCCAGGAAGTGCTGCGCCACGCCGGCTTTGACTTTGAGGTCATTCCGAGCACCATAGAAGAAAATCACCTCAGCGGCGAATCTCCCGAGGCGCTGGTCGAGCGTCTGGCGCGGCTCAAGGCGCAAGACGTGGCCGCAAGACTCAGTCCGCGGAATGATGCGCTCGTGCTCGGCGCTGACACGGTGGTGGTCGTCGAGGGCGCTCTGCTGGGAAAGCCGCAGTCGCCGCAGGACGCCGCTGCCATGTTGGAAAAACTCTCCGGCCGGCATCACCAAGTCATCACGGGCGTGGCACTGGTGGAAGTCGGCCGCCCGGGCCTGGCGGTAGCTCACGAAGTCACACACGTGTTTTTTCGCCCACTGACCCAAAAAGAAATTGCTGAGTACGTCGCCAGCGGCGAACCGCTCGACAAAGCCGGCGCCTATGCCATCCAGGGACGCGCCGGGCGCTTCGTGACGCGCGTGGAGGGTTGTTACTTCAATGTGGTGGGGCTGCCCGTAGCCCTGGTCGACCGCCTGCTGCGGGAGTGGAAAAACCAGTAGCTTAGCTGCTCTTCGGCTTCTCCCCCGTCTGCTCTTCCGGCTTGCCGCTCAATTCTTCCTTGAACCCGCGCAAGCCGCGCGCCAGCCCGCGCATCATTTCCGGAATGCGGTTGGCCCCAAAGAACAAAAGCAGGACGAGGGCGATGAGTAAGAGCTCCCAGACACCGATTCGAGGCACGTTTTTCTCCTGGCTGGGATTCTAGGCCGTCGCGCCCGGCGAGTCAAATGGAAACACGCGGTTACAGCAGAATGATGCGCTCATCGCCCACGCGCCGCGTCAGCCGCTGGCGGTCAAAGTACTCGAGCAAAGGAATGGCGTATTTCCGGCTCACGCCGGTCAGCTCCTTGAAGGCCGGCACCGAAAGCCGCTCGCCTTTTTGCAGCTTGTAGCGGCGCAAAAGCTCTGACAGCCCCTCGAGAGCGGCGCGGTGGAACAGCAGCTCTTCGCTCACCTTGATGAGAACGCCTTCCCGCAGCAGGAGATTGATGATCTTCTGAGCGCGTTTGGGCTCGACGCCTACTTGCGTCAGAACGTCTTTGACCGCCGGGACCTTCAGCCCCGCCTGCGCGAAGGCCCGCTCAATCACCTGCTTCGCCTGCTCCTCTTCAGCGCTGAGCGTGATGGCGCGCCCGGCGCGCTTGACTCGGTCGCCGGCCGCCGAGAGCTCCCCTGCTTCCACGAGCTCTCCCAAAACGGCCTCCAGCAGCGCCTCTGGAGCCGCGCCGAACACACGCCTGCGAAGCTCTTCCTTGGCGATGCCATCGAGCAGCGGTTCTTTCTGATGAAAGCTGTCCACCGCCGCCAGGGTCTGCGCTCTCAATTCGCTGAGCCGCGCCGGACTGGCCACCAGCGACGCCTCCGTCGCCAGCCGCCGCAGCTTGCCCGCCGCCACCAGCGACTCCAACGTGCCGCGCACGTCCACGGGGCGCCAGCCGGTGCGCGCTACGAGCTGGCGTTCCTCCAGCACGGCATGAGGGGCGCTCGCGGCCAGGGCTTCGATGACTTTTTCGCGATCGTTTCCCGCCACCGTTTCGAGGTAACTGAGCACGGCCGGGTCGTTGCGTTTGTGGCGGCGCGGCTGGGTGTCCAGGACTCGGCCTCCGCCGATGGTGACGACGGGCGAGAACTGCCGCAGGATAAACCGATCGCCCGGCAGAACCAACGCGGGCGCGTCCAATCGAATCTGCACGAACGCTTCCGTTCCCGGCCGAAGCTCAGCGCGATCCAGTAGGCGAACCACGGCCATGCGCTCGGCGGTGCCCTGATGAAAGTGCGCGCGGGCGCCGTCTTTCAGCGGCCGCGCCGAGGGCAAGAGCGTGAGCAGCGCATCAAGCTGCCGGCTGGGCTCAAAGAAACCCGGAGCGGCCAGCACCATTCCCCGCTCCAGCGCCTCCACATCAATTCCCGCCAGGTTCAAGGCCGTGCGCTGACCGGCATAGGCACGCTCCACCTTCTCGTTGTGGACCTGCATGCCGCGCACCCGCAGCCGCTGCCGCGCGGGAAAAAGCTCCACCTCTTCCTCCCGGCCGATGCTCCCGCTGACCAGTGTGCCCGTCACCACCGGGCCAAAACCTTTCATCACGAAGGCGCGGTCAATGGGGAGACGAAAGAGATGCGAGGCGTCCTTCCCGGGGACGGCGGACGCCGCCTGCTTCAGCGCTTCTTTGAGCTGCTCCAGCCCCGCTCCCGTCTTGTTGCTCACCGCCACCACCGGCGCCCCTGCGAGGAAGGAGCCGCGGACGAACTCCTCCGCTTCCAGGCGCGCCAGTTCCAGCGCCTCCGGCTCGACCAGGTCGGACTTGGTAAGCACCGTGAGCCCGCGCGCCACGCCCAGCAGGCGGCAGATGTCGAAGTGCTCGCGTGTCTGCGGTTTGATGGACTCATCCGCGGCAATCACCAGCAGCACCAGGTCGATGCCGCCCGCGCCCGCCAGCATGTTGTGCACAAAACGCTCGTGCCCCGGCACGTCGATGAACCCCAGACGGAATCCGTTGAGGTCGAGGTGGGCGAAGCCAAGATCAAGCGTGATGCCGCGGCGCTTCTCTTCTTCCCAGCGGTCGGGGTCGGTGCCGGTCAGCGCCTGGACCAGCGCCGACTTGCCGTGGTCAATGTGGCCCGCGGTGCCGACGATGACGTGCTTCATGGAAAAGCTAATCGAGCGCCCCGCTCACCTCGGCGGCCAGCGCGTAGAGGGCACGAAGGGGCGAGCGCGACTCGAGAATGGCGCGCCCGACCACTACGTAATCCGCTCCGGCTCGAATCGCCTCGGCGGCTGTCGCCCCGCGCGCCTGGTCAGACGCCTTTCGGCCGCGCGCCGCGCGCACTCCCGGCGTGACGATCAGAAATTCCCTCCCGCAAGCGCGGCGAAGCGCGGCCACATCCGTCGGCGCCGCGATAACACCATCACACCCGTAGCGTCGGGCGAGCCGCGCCAACCGCACCACATTGCGCTCCACGCCGCCCGAGAAGCCCACCAGCCGCACAGTGCGCGGGCTCAGGCTGGTGAGCAGCGTAACACCGAGCAGGCGCGGGCGCCGTCCGCGGCGAGAATGTTTTTCCAGTGCCTGGCGCGCCGCCCGCAGCATGGCCGGCCCCCCCGCCGTATGCACGGTGAGAAAGCTGACGCCGAGTTCGGCGGCGCGCGCGCAGGCCTCCGCCACAATGTGAGGAATGTCGTGGAATTTCAGGTCCAGAAAAACTCGCTCACCGCGCTCGACCAATTCGCGCACCACCGCCGGCCCGGCCGCCGAGAACAGTTGGGAGCCCACCTTGAGGACGCTCGCCCGCCTGCGCAGGCTCGCGGCCAGCCGCAAGGCCTCGCGGCGGCTGGAGACATCGAGCGCCACGATAATCTTCTGGCGCGCTGCGGCCAGGCTGGCCGACGTTGCTGCCATGGCGGACAAGCTCCTCCCTCGCCGTGGGACCCGGACAACTACAACAGGGAGATTCTATAAGGGAGAGTAGGCGGCGCGGTAGACCTCAATGCGCACGCGGGCCACGCCCTGCTCGCGGAAGCCCAGCACTTCGGCCGCCGCTTCGGAAACGTCAATCTCGCGGTCAGCCGGCACCGGCCCCCAGTCGTTGATCACCAGCACCGCCGAGCGCGCGTTGCGCAAATTGGTGACGCGCACCACCGTGCCCGAGGGCAGCGTGCGATGCGCCGCCGTCAGCGCATAGCGGTTGTAGGGAATGCCGCTCGCCGTCAGCCGCCCGTGAAAGCCAGGCCCATACCAACTCGCTTTCCCCACGATCACTTCGCTGGTGGGTAGCGTAGGCAGTCCGGCCAGGGGTTCGACCTGCTCTTCAGCCGCCGCCACGGGAGTGGGTTCATTCTTTCCCAGTGGCCAGAAGCCGAGCGCGACCAGCAGCAGTGCCAGCAGTCCGGCAAGAATTACCCTTTTCACTCTCACTCGTTTCACCAATAGGAGATTGAGTTCACAACGCACATCGTTTGACGGCGTTTGACGCCGTCTGATAGGGATTGGGCACTGGAAGATTAGCAAAAGGCGAAGAAAAAGGCAAGACTTTTTTCGCCTGGCTTTCGCTTCATCACTCCGCTCTCAGCGTTCCGCCTAGTTCGCTCACCGCCGCGATCTTGTTGCTGCGGCAGTACCGCTCTACCTCTTCTAAGATGCGCAGCGGTGCAGAGGGTTGCACGAAATTGGCCGTTCCCAC
>CAYTXK010000026.1:0-6711 GCA_964441645.1 uncultured Acidobacteriota bacterium | reverse complement strand
GGCCCAGTCGCTGGTCTGTGGGGCGCGCGGGGCCGAAATCCAGGTTGTCGGTGAGGGCCGCGTACAGGTGGCCGTCCCGGAGGAAGTCATCGATCGAATCCTCGCGTCGGGCGCTCAACTGCCTCGACTCCACGAGCAGAAACACGATGCGGCCCACGTCCTCCCCGCTGGCGATGCCGCCGATTCCAATCACCGGCACGCGCACCGCCTGCGCCACTTGATACACCATCCGCAGCGCCAGTGGCTTGATGGCCGGCCCCGAGAGCCCTCCCGTCAAGCTGCCCAGCTTCGAGCGCCGGCGGGCGACATCAATCGCCATTCCGGCAAACGTGTTGGCCACCGAAAGCGCGTCCGCTCCGGCCTCCACCGCCGCCCGCGCCAGCTCGGCAATGTCGGTGACGTTGGGCGAGAGCTTGACGATCAGCGGCCGCCGCGCCGCCGCCCCGCGCGCCGCCGCCACAACCTCGCGCGTGAGCGCTGCCTGCGTGCCGAACTCGACCCCGCCTCGCTTCACATTCGGGCAGGAAATATTCAACTCGTACGCCGCCACACCCTCGGCTTTCTCGAGCTCGCGGATCACTTCGACATACTCCTCCACCGTGTGCCCGAACACGTTGGCAATCACGGCGGTGTCGTAGCCGCGCAGCGCAGGAAGCTTTTCCTCGATGAAGCGCCGCACCCCGATGTTTTGCAGACCCACCGCGTTGAGCATCCCCGCCGCCGTTTCGCACAGCCGCGGAGCCGGCGCGCCTTCCATGGGCTGCGCCGAAAGCCCCTTGACCACCACCCCGCCCAGTCGGTTCAAATCCACCTGCTGGGCAAACTCCACTCCGTAGCCGAACGTTCCCGAAGCGGTGAGGATGGGATTCTTCAGCCGCAGGCCCGCCCGTCCCGCCGTCGGCGCGACCAGCTCGACGCTTAGGTCAACAGCCATCTTCACTTCGCCGCCGGCTTGGGCGTGCTTGCCGGAGCGGGCGGCCGCAGCGCCACGGTGAGAACGGCTCCTGTAGAAAGCGCCGGCGGGTTGATACCAAGCGCCGCCGCCAGTGTGGGCGCGAGGTCGGCGGGAGAAACGCGCTCCCAATAAACTCCGGGACGAAACGTCGCGCCCATAACAATCAGCGGCACATGCGTATCGTAGGAGTACTGCGTGCCGTGGGTGGTGGTGCCGCGGCTGCCGTTCAGCAGGGCGTAGGGCTCCTTGATGATCTCGAGGTCGGGCGTTCGCTCCGGATAGGAGCTCAAACGAAAAGCTTCCGCCGTCGCCGACTCGAGCGCCGATTGCGCCAGCCCGCTGTAACCCAGCACGCCGTCTATTTTCATCGCCGCCTCGCCGGCCACGCGCGCGGCCTCGGCGGCGTTCACGCCGTGCCGCGCCAGAGTTTCGCGGTTGAAGTAGAGCCGTCCGGGCAGCAGCCACTCGTCGGCGCCCCAGCGAGCATCGAGCGCCTCCTTGATCGTTTTCAGCAGCGCGTCGAAATCCACGTTTTTCGCCTTCAGGCCCCGCGCTTTCGATTCCGCCAGCGTGGGGGCTACGCCGTGATCCGCCGAGAGCGCCAGCCAGTAGTTGCCTCGCCCGACTTTTTGATCAAGGAACATCAACAAACGCGCAAGAAGGGCATCGGTGTGCTGCGTGAGATCGGCGACTTGCGGGCTGTAGGGCCCCCAGCGGTGACCCACATAGTCGTTCGCCGAGAGGCCGATGAACAGCAGGTCGGTCACCGCGTCGCCGCCCAGCTTTTCCTGTTCCAGCAGCTCCTGTGCGAACTCCACCGTCATCTCGTTGCCGTACGGTGTGTCTTCGAACTGGTCATAGAAGCGCGCGTCAGGCGCCCCGCTGTCGGTCGTCAACCGAACGAACGTGGTGCCGTTCGCGGCCCACTCTTTGCCGTAGTAACTCGCCGCCGAGCGCTTCTGGTTAAAAGTCACCACCCAGGACGGCAGCTCTTCGCCGTAATACCGGCTGGTGACAATCTTTCCCGAGCGATGGTTGTACCAATAGGCCCCATTGGCTGCGTGTCCCGTTGAAAGGATGGCCGAACGGTCTTTGAGCGCCACACCAAACACTTTCCCCTGCCCCGACGTGGCCAGGCGCAGCTCGTCGCTGAAGGTAGTTCCGATGAGGCGGCGCGGCGAATAGCCGGCAATGTCGCCGGTGCCGCCGACCAGCGGGGCCGCGGAATCTTCAATGGCTTGCACGATTCGCCCCTGCTGAGAGTCATACCAGATGTTGCTGGTGATTCCGTGGCGGTTGGGCGTGGTTCCGGTGGCCAGCGTCGCATGGGCCGGAGCAGTTACCGTGATGGCATAGGGATAAAAACAGGAGGCGAAGTAAGCCCCCTCGCGCCGCAGGCGCTGGAAACCATCGGGCCCGAATTGTTCGCGAAAATGCGTCAAGAAGTAGGCGGGAAACATGTCGATGACAACCACTACAATTAAACGCGGAGCCTTCGCCGCCGGCAGCGGCGCGGCCTCGGCCGGAACCAACAGGAACAGCAAAAGTAGAAGAACAGCCACTGCAGTGCGTTTCATGAACGGGCGACGCCCCATCCTCCCTCCCGATGCCGCCGCAGTCTAACAAATGTTCCTCGACCCGCCAACGCACCCGCCGCCTGGGCTTCCTTGACACTACAGCGGGGTGCCACTAGTATGAACCGGCCTTCGCGTTCTTCGGCCCCAAATGCCGATTCGGGAAAAAGCCCAGTTGATGTCAGCGGCGGAGATTGACCGCACGCTGGTGCGCCTGGCGCACGAAATTGTCGAGCGCAATAACGGCGTCGCCGGTGTGGGCCTGGTCGGCATCCGCCGCCGCGGCGTCCCCCTGGCCAGCCGCCTGGCCGCGCGCCTGGAAGAAATTGAAAAGGCCAAAGTGCCCGTGGGGGTACTCGAAGTCACGCTCTACCGCGACGACCTCTCCACCATCGGCCCGCAGCCGGAGGTGAAACCGAGCGAAGTCGGCTTCCCGCTCGACGCCAAGACCGTCATCCTCGTGGACGATGTGCTCTACACCGGCCGCACTACCCGCGCCGCCTTGAACGCCCTCTTCGAGCACGGCCGGCCCGCGCGCGTGCAGCTCTGCGTGCTGATTGACCGCGGCTGGCGCGAGCTGCCCCTCGAAGCCACCTACGTCGGCCGGCACGTGCAGACGGCTGCCAACGAGATTATTGAAGTGCGCCTGCGTGAAGTGGACGCCGAAGACCGGGTCATGCTGATGGAAAAAACTCCCGACTAAAGGCCCCACGCCATTTTCGATTCGCCATGCGCGCTGGCTTTGTCAGGTGCGGGCTTCAGCCCGCACGTTCAGGACCGAAAAAGAACAGGGCTTTAGCCCCTGAGGTATGACAAAACCCAAACACCACATCCACGCAGCCGGGACCTACTTCATCACCGCCCAAGCTTGGCAGCGTTGCCCTCTTTTCGCAAAGGCTGCCGCGGCCAAAATCCTGGTAGCCCAGATGCTGCACTATAGACATGAAGGGGCCTATCGCCTTCATCACTTCGTCGTCATGCCCGACCCTTCCACGCTCTGCTGACGCCTGCAGAAGACACCACCTTGGAGAAAGCCGTCCAACTCATCAAGGGCAGTGCCTCCTATAGAATCCGTCGGGAACTCCCGCACCGATGGCCCGTTTGGCAACTGGGCTTCTATGATCACCGCATTCGTGACCTTGCCGACTGGCAAAAGCACGTTAGCTACATCGAGCAAAACCCTGTCAAGGACAAGCTTGTCCTTCGCAATCCCGACTACACCTACAGCTCTGCGAGCGGCCTCTACGAACTCGACTCTTTACCTCAGGGGCTAAAGCCCACTACAGTAGAGGAACACCTGCGTACGGGCTGAAGCCCGTACCCGACAAAACTAATCGGGTACAGCCTTGAGCCCCAGTACAAACCGGGAGAGCAAAGGAACGAACCCTTGCGAAATCAGCCGGGGAGGACGCTTACGCAACTCAGCACCAGACATCTGCTCGGCATCGAACCCCTCGGTGTTGACGATATCGAGCTAATCCTTTCCACCGCGCAAAAATATCAAACCCGGACCGCCACGGAGACCCGCCCCGTGGTCCGCTCCCGGCAGCTCGAAGGCAGAACGCTGGTGCTGGCTTTCTTCGAGCCTTCCACCCGCACGCGCATTTCCTTTGAAATGGCGGCGCAGCGCCTGGGAATGGACGTCGTCAACCTAGCGCTCGAAGCCTCCAGCGTGCAGAAGGGCGAATCGCTGCTCGACACCGTCAAGACCCTCTCCGCCATGCGTCCCGACGCCCTGGTCATCCGCCACCGCGCTTCCGGCGTGCCGCAATTCCTGGCGCGCCACACCGACGTCCCCATCCTAAACGCCGGCGACGGCACCCACGAGCATCCCACACAGGCGCTGCTCGACGCCCTCACCATTCGCGACCACAAAGGTACGCTCACAGGAATCAAAGTCGCCATCCTCGGCGACCTCCTCCACAGCCGCGTGGCGCGCTCGAACATTCACCTGTTGAGCAAATTCGGCGCGCGCGTGGCCTTGAGCGGCCCGCCCCCGCTGGTGCCCGCCGCCTTCGAGCGCCTGGCCGCCGGCGTTTCCGTGTGCTCGCGGCTGGAAGAAGCGCTGGCAGATGCCGATGTCGTGATGATGCTGCGCGTGCAGCTCGAGCGGCAGCGCGAGCCACTCTTCGCTTCGCCCGCCGAGTACGCGCGCCACTACTGCCTGACGCCCGCGCGCCTGGCCCACGCGAAGGCCGACGCTATCGTCATGCATCCCGGGCCTTTCTTGCGCGGCATTGACATCGCCGGTGAGGTGGCCGATAGCCCGCGCTCCGTCATTGCGCACCAGGTCGAGAACGGCGTAGCAGTGCGCATGGCGCTGCTGGAGCTTCTGGCCGGAGCACCAGCGTGAAGCCACACATGACAATCACTTCAAGACGCGAGTGTTTTGGCGAGCGCCGCCGGACTCGCTACAGCCTCGGCGCTCGCAACACCGGCATGGGAGGCCGGCACACACAAGAAAGGCTCTGGAGGAAAAAATATGGCGAATACCCTCACCACCAAGGATGGCACCACCATTTACTACAAGGACTGGGGCAAAGGCCAGCCCGTTGTGTTCAGCCACGGATGGCCCTTAAACGCGGACGCTTTCGAAGATCAGATGTTCTTCCTTGGGTCCCACGGCTACCGCTGCATCGCACACGACAGGCGCGGCCACGGCCGTTCCAGCCAGCCGTGGAACGGCAACGACATGGACACGTATGCCGACGATCTGGCGGCTCTGGTAGAAAACCTCGATCTCAAAAACGCGGTTCATGTAGGACACTCCACGGGCGGAGGCGAGGTGGTCCGCTACCTCGGCCGCCATGGGAGCAAGAATGTGGCGAAGGCCGTGCTGATTGGCGCGATTCCTCCGCTGATGCTGAAGACGCAAGCCAATCCCGGAGGATTACCGGTCGGGGCCTTTGACCAGATCCGCGCGGGCGTGCTCGCCGACAGGTCGCAATTCTTTAAGGACCTGACCATGCCCTTCTACGGATACAACAGACCGGGCGCAAAAGTGTCGGAAGGCGTGCGCGAGGCTTTCTGGCTTCAGGGCATGATGGCGGGCCTGCCCGCCTGCTACTTCTGCGTCAAGGCATTTTCGGAAACGGATCTGACGGAGGATTTGAAGAAGATCGACGTGCCCACGCTGATCCTGCACGGCGACGACGACCAGATCGTGCCCATCGCTGATTCGGCCCTGCTCTCTTCGAAAATCATCAAGAACGCAAAGCTCGTGGTCTACGAGGGCGGCTCCCACGGCATCTGCACGACCGAAAAAGACCGCGTCAACGCGGATCTGCTGACGTTCATCAAAGGAACAGTCGCGTGAGTTGCGGGGAGCCCCGACAGAAGAAATCGGCGCGCAGTCGGAGCAAAGCGCAGATCCCGTGCTTCTTGCGGGACGCCTTCCTTACTGCCCTGCCCCGTCCGGCAGGCGGGGCCGTAGGCCGTTGCGCAGCCCGAAACGGGCGCAGCAACATCGCTCCAGCCAGGAGCTGCCCCGCAGCCGCATGAAACCTCTGCTGATCAAGAACGCTCGTGTGGTGGATCCGGCCTCGGGGCTCGATGACCGCCGAGATATGTTGATCGAGAACGGGCGCATTGCCGGTGTCGATAACAACATCGAACGCGCCGACGCGGAGACTTTCGACGCCTCCGGCCTGGTCGTCGCCCCGGGCTTCATTGACCTGCACGTCCATCTGCGCGAGCCGGGCAAGGAAGCCGCCGAAACCATCGTCACCGGGACGCGCGCCGCGGCCGCCGGCGGCTTCACCGCCGTCACTTGTATGCCCAATACGCAGCCCGTCAACGACAATGCCATGGTCACTCGATTCATTCTGGCGCAGGCGGCGCAGGCCGGCCTGGTGCGCGTCTACCCCGTGGGCGCGGTGACCAAAAGCAGCGCCGGCGAAGAGCTGGCCGAGATTGAATCCATGCGTGCCGCGGGTGCCGTCGCCATAACCGACGACGGCCAGCCGGTAGCTAGTACGCGCTTGCTCAGCCGGGCGCTCGAGTACTGCCGCGCGCTCGACATCCCGCTCATTGACCACTGCGAAGACCCTTCGCTCGCCGCCGACGGCGTGATGCACGAAGGTGAATGGTCACTGCGGCTGGGCCTGCGCGGCATCCCTGCACAGGCCGAGGAGCTGCCCGTGCTCCGCAATGCGCGCCTAGCCGCCGCGACCGGCGCGCGCG
>CAYTXK010000025.1:8860-16624 GCA_964441645.1 uncultured Acidobacteriota bacterium | reverse complement strand
CGCGGTTGCGGAAGACGTTCAGGTAGATGCGCGGGTTGAGCTGGAAAGTGTTGGTGCGCAGGACGTCGGCGCCGGCGGCCAGATACTCTTCGTGGAGCTGCTGAACGCGCGGCGCATCGGTCAGCAGGCCGTGCTTGCGCCAGCGCACCCCGCGGCGCACCAGCTCCGAGCCCATGGGCCCGTCGAGCAGCACCGGCTCGCGTTTCTCCAACCGCTTGCGGATCGGTTCGTACATTAGCCCTCGGCGAAGGAGCGCGGATTATACACCAGGCCTCTCGGGAGGCAACAGCCGCAATTGACACCGCCCGCGCGGCGCAGGTAGGCTTGCCCCGCCCAACGGCAAACCATGGACGTTTTTTCAGCCGATGTTCTCATTGTAGGCGGCGGCGGCGCCGGGCTGCGCGCTGCCATTGCCGTCGCCGAAACCAACCCCAAGCTGCGACTGGCGGTCATCTCCAAGGTCTATCCCATGCGCAGCCACACCGTCTCGGCCGAAGGCGGCGCGGCCGGCGTCATCAAGCCGGGCGACTCGCTCGACGCCCACGCCTACGACACCATCTCCGGCGGCGACTGGCTCTCGGACCAGGATGCCGTGGAAGCCTTCGTCGAAGAAGCTCCGCGCGAGCTACTGCAGCTCGAGCACTGGGGCTGCCCCTGGAGCCGCGAGCCCGACGGCCGCGTGGCCGTGCGTCCCTTCGGCGGAATGAAGGCTGAGCGCACCTGGTTCGCGACCGACAAAACCGGCTTCCACATGCTGCACACGCTCTTCCAGACCTCGCTGAAATACGACGCCGTCCAGCGCTACGACGAATGTTTCGTGTCGCGGCTGCTGGTAGACGACGGGCGCTGCGCCGGCGTGGTGGCGCTGGAAGTCGCCACCGGCAAAATCCTCGCCATCACCGCCAAGGCGGTCATCCTCTCCACCGGCGGCTGCGGCAAAGTTTTTCCCTTCACCACCAACGGCGCCATCAAAACCGGCGACGGCATGGCGCTTGCCTACCGCGCCGGTGTCCCGCTCAAAGACATGGAGTTCGTCCAGTACCATCCCACCGGCTTGCCTTTCACCGGCATCCTCATCACCGAAGCGGCGCGCTCGGAAGGCGGCTGGATGCTGAACAAAGACGGCTACCGTTACTTGCAGGACTACGACCTGGGCCAGCCCACGCCCAAGCCGGTGCTGCGTTCGATGGAGCTCGGGCCGCGCGACCGCCTCTCGCAGGCCTTCGTCAAAGAGATGGAGAAGGGCCGCACCCTCAAAGGCCCCTACGGTGACTACGTCCACCTCGACATCCGCCACCTGGGCGAGGAGCTCATCAACCGCAAGCTGCCTTTTGTGCGCGAGCTTTGCACCAAGTACGAAAACATCGATCCGGTGAAGGAGATGATTCCCGTCCGCCCGGTGGTGCACTACATGATGGGCGGCGTGCACACCGACATCCACGGGGCGACGCCGCTCGCCGGCCTCTACGCCGCCGGTGAAGTCGCCTGCGTCTCCATTAACGGCGCCAACCGCCTGGGCTCGAACTCGCTGCCCGAGTTGCTGGTCTTTGGCGCCCGCGCCGGCAAGGCAGCGGCTGCTTACGCCGCCAGCCCCGAGCGCAGTCGAGGGGACGCGCCCTCGCCAGCCGTCTTCGCACAGGCGCGCGATGAACAGCGGCGTTTAGAGGAAAAGTTTCTGCGCTCCAACACCGGCACCGAGCGCCTCTCTGCCCTCCGCGAAGAGATGCAGAAGACCATGGAGGCGTCCGTCGGCATCTACCGCAGCGCCCCGGCCCTCGAGCAGGCGGCGCACGACCTGCCCCAGCTCCAGGAGCGCTACGGCCGCCTGCGCCTGGACGACCGCAGCTACACCTTCAACACCGAGTTGACCGCGGCGCTCGAGCTCGGTTTCATGCTCGATGTGGCCGAAAGCATCGTAGCCTCCGCGCTCGGCCGCCGCGAGTCGCGCGGCTCCCACCAGCGCACCGACTTCCCCCAGCGCGACGACCAGAACTTTCTGACGCACTCACTCGCGTACCGTTCCGCCGACGCCCCGCCCCGCATTGACTATCTTCCGGTTACAATTACCCGCTGGCCTCCCGGCCAGCGCGTCTATGGCAAATAGGAGCACCGTGGCTGAGACCATCACCCTTGCAGTTACGCGCTATCGGCCGGAACAGGAGGCCGAGCCGACGGTGCAAAGTTACGAAGTGCCGTACCGGAAGGATTGGGTGGTATTGGACGCACTTAACTATATAAAGGACAGGGTTGACGGCACGCTGGCCTTTCGCTGGTCGTGCCGGATGGGGGTGTGCGGCTCCTGCGGGATGATGGTCAACGGCCAGCCCAAGCTGACCTGCGCCGCTTTTCTCCACGACTGCGGGCCGGGGCCGGTGCGGGTGGAGCCGCTGCGGTTTTTCCCCCTGATTCGCGACCTGGTGGTGGACTTGAGTGACTTCCTGACGAAGCTCAAGAAGGTCAAGCCCTGGGTGGTGCGCGCCGCAGACAAGCCGCTCGCCGAGGGTGAATATCGCCAGACGCCCGAGGAGCTCGACCGCTACAAGCAGTTCTCCATGTGCATCAACTGCATGCTTTGCTACGCCGCCTGCCCCATCTACGGGCTGGAGCCGGACTTCGTCGGCCCGGCGGCGCTGGCGCTGGCGCAGCGTTACAACCTCGACTCGCGCGACCTCGGCGCGCAAGAGCGCCTGGATATTCTTTCCGGCAAAGGCGGGCTTTGGGAGTGCACCTTCGTGGGCGAGTGCACGGAAGTTTGTCCCAAGCACGTGGACCCCGCCGGCGCCATCCAGCAGTACAAGCTCGCCGGGGCGACCGACTGGTTCAAGTCGGTGCTGCTGCCGTGGGGATCGCGATGAGCGCCGCCGCGGGCTACACGCCCTATCATCCCAAGTGGTACCGACGGCCCGTGTCGGTCTGGTGGTGGCTGGAAAGCTGGCCCTACACCCGGTTCGTGCTGCGCGAGTTGACCAGTGTCTCGGTGGCCTACTTCTCCGCCCTCGCTTTGTGGAAGGTCTCGGCCATCGCCGCGGGCCCCCAGGCTTACGCGGACTTCCTGGCGCGCCTGCAGTCGCCTTTCTTTCTCGCCTTGAACACGCTGGCCTTCCTCGGCCTCCTGTTCCACTCCATCACCTGGTTCAACCTGGCGCCCAAGGCGCTAGTGGTGCGCGTGGCCGGGAAGCGCCTGCCGGACTGGGTCATTCAAGCCGCCAATTATGGCGCCTGGCTGGCCGTTTCTCTCGCCGCCGTTTGGTTTCTGAAACGAGGCTAGGATGCGCAAAGGGGCGACTCCGCTGTTGTGGACGCTGTTCAGCGCCGGCGGCACCGTAGCGGCGTTCTTGTTCCCTATTCATCTGCTCCTGACCGGGCTGGCGTTTCCTCTGGGGTGGATGGAGCCGCTGAGTTACGATCGCGCGTTGCGCTTGCTCAGCCACCCGTTGATGCGAATCTACTTTTGGGTGCTGATCTCGCTGCCCCTCTTCCACTGGGCGCACCGCTTCCGCTACACGCTCTACGACGGCCTGATGCTCAAGCATCTGACCATCCCGATTGTGATTCTCACTTACGGCAGCGCGCTCGCGGGCACGGCGGCGGCCGCCTACTTGTTGTGGTTTCTTCCCTGAAGCAGGGTAGCGTTTGTCTGCGGTTCAGTAGCGCAGGCGGATGAGCCGCGGCGGCCCGTCCTTCTGCGGAATCAAGATGAATAAGTTGTCGAACTCAGAAGGAGTGATTTCGGTCGGAGGGGCATAGCCCAGTTGGCGAATGTTTTCTGGCACGGTGTTGGCATGGCCCACCACCAGCGCCACCCTCTCCTGGCGCAGGTCCTTGACCAGCTCGCCAAAGTCGTAATCGCTCATCATGCGGGTAACCTGATAGGTCTTGGGTTTCAGCCCCAGCGCTTTGGCCAGGGGTTCGGCGGTCTGGCGCGTGCGTCGCGTGGCGCTGATGTAGATGCCGGTGACGCCCGCCTCGCGCAGCAGGCTTGCCAGCCGCTCGGCACGGGCGTGCCCCGCCTTGGACAGCCCCACGCCGGGCTCATCGGAATCAATTTCTTTCTCCGCGTGGCGCACAAGGAAGACCACTTCCTGGGCGGCGGCCACGGCCGGCCAGAGCACCGCCGCCAGGACCGCTGCCAGAACGACGCGTCGCACCATTTGGACCTCCGGTCCCCGTCTGATTAGAAGCTCAAGCCCACTGAGGAGACGGCTAGCATAATGAACTGGCGCTGGCGCCGCCAGTGCCGTTCCAACTATTCTCGACTATCGCCTTGCAGCGTTACGCGCGTGCCCTCCGCGCGGAACGGTCGCTATGGAGCTTATCTCGCAAACAGTTGGAACGGCACCAGAGGAATTGAAAATCCTCCCCGCTGGCGCTAGGATGCTCGCCGCCAATCTTTCGAGGAAGGATAACCATGCTGCGTGTCATTCATGCCTTCGACGTCAAGCCCGGCGTCATCGAGGACTCCTTCATGGAGTGGCTCGACGCTCGTCTCGATGAGGTTACGAAACGCTTCGGCTGTGTGGAACGTAGGACCTGGGTTTTTCTCGACGGCATCAAGGGGGATTACGAGCGCGGCCAGGCCGAGCGCCGCCCCAAATACCTGAACGAGGCTTTCTGGCCCGACCAGGAGCACGCTGACCGCTTCCGCCACTGGCTGATGTCGCCCGAGGGGGCGGAGTTCCGCCGCGGTTGGTTCGATTCGGTGGTCAATCACACCGTGCTGCGTTACGTCGAGAGTCCTGTCGGCCGTCCGGTGACCGACGAGTAGAGCGCTTCCCGTCTTTACGGGAAAAGGCGCCGCAAGGACGCGAGCGCTTCGCGCAAGAACGGCTCGGGCGGGCGCTCCCAGTATTCGGGCCGGAACAGCTCCAGGCTGGCGTGGTCAATCAGATTTCGCTCGCGCAACAGACGCCACATTTTTTCCAGCGGAACGACGCCGCGGCCTGAACACAGAACCCGCCGTGCACGACTTCCAGAGCTTGCCGAGGGAAGAAAAGTGGGGCTATGCCGCCATCGACGCCAACTTCATCGCCGCCGTGCTCGGCGAAGAACCCCCGCAGGTAACCGCCGAGGACGGCTATCGCGCCGTCGAAATCGTGGACCGCTGCTACCGCCTCCTCGGAGCGTAGCGGAGACCCTGTCGGAGCAGAGCGTAGACCCTGAGCTTGCTGAAGGGAGCGCCGTCGAAGGGCGCCCTTGTGTGCCCGTGGTCGTCAGCTATCAGAATTCGTACCGGCTTGGGGTCTTCATCCATTGGCTAGTGAACCGTGTCGTGGGAATCTTACCTGCGACAAAAGTTTCGTGCCTAAGGGTTAGGCGGTTGGAGGGAGAGTGCAAGCCTGCCTAACCCCCACCATAACAAAGGGGTTAGGAAAACGCCGGGCAAAAAATACCAGCCAGTAAGCGTGTAATTGAACCGCCAGCGCCTTTCAAGGCGGCCCCCTTTAGAGATGAGTTCTTGTATTTCGGCCTGATGTTTCCAGTCCTTGCTTTCTACGAGTTCAGCCCGAAGCTCTACGGCTACGGCGTGCTTCTCGCGCCACTCGTCTGGACTTCGTTGGTACTCGTTATATTCGTGTAGCTTTCTCTCGTAGTCTGCAAGTTCCTCCTTTGCAAGTTGCGCCCTCAAGCTTGGCGAAGGAGGATACAGAGAAAAATCAGGTCGTTGTTCAACTTGCTGCGGGGTCGGCGGTTTTGGCTTTGACGGCGACGCTGGAGGGAGTACCAATCGGTAGTAATGAGTTGCCGAAAGCGTCAACGAAAGCCAACCCCACACGGCAAGGAAGAGGGCAAGAATCAGTTTCCGACGCATCTCGAAAACCCCTTATCGTGCCCGCAGTGTCAGTAGCCCAAGAGATTCCGAACTACATCAACGCCAAGATGCGACACGAGCACCAAGAACCAGCAGACTACCAGAGAGCGCCTTGCCCTTCAGCCGCCCGAACCCGTTTAATGGTCTTGGGAAAGGCACGATGCCGGTTTACAAGCCGCTCCTGTTTACATCGATGACAAATCCATCGCTGCCTAAAGCACTCACCCTTCTTGACCAGGTGCCGACACACTATGCCGACTACTTGAGGCCAAGCGAAGTTTGCCAGTGCCATTAGGCACCTGTCACAAAGGCCTTCCGGATTTTCCTTGAGTGCCCGCATGATTCGTTGCTGACGCACTGCTTTTGGCACTGTCTGAACCTCCGACTAAGTATTCACGGGTAAAGTCCCATGTCAAAGACAAAGAGGTGTCGGTCTATCAAATCCCCCACGGGTCCCAAACCCCCAATTCGTCTGTTTCATCCTCTTCTGAACCCGGCCACGCCGCGTAAAGCATGGCTTCCTTGAAAGTTCTACCGTACGCCCGGAACAATAGCTCTTCGTCCCTGTACTTGAAAACCTCCCATGCGCCAGCATTCTTGTGCTGGACGACGCGAACTGAATATCTGTTTGGCGCACGGCTGTAATACATCATTTCCCTTGTTTCCTTGTTCTCGACGAAAGTATCCGAGTCGAACCAGTAATTGGCTCCCACGATAGGTGGTTGCTCAGAGGTATCAACTCCATTCAGCACTCGGGCAAAAGTCATTTTGACAGGGAATCCTGCGAACCGTGCCCGCCAGTCGTCGGAGTGTTCGGCTGCTAGGCGGAATGGGGTGAAACAGACACGCCCGCGAATTTCGGTCATAGCGCATGCTCCTTTGCCTTGGCATGCACCAGGAGCCGAAAACAAAAATGCCGTCCACATCAGGGACGGCTTGCTTCCGGGGAGAGCTTCGATTCAGGGTCTAAGACCCTGCGCATCGAGCGGTTACCCGCTCAAGGCACCGTGGCGTCTCCCTGCCCGGTTGCCGGACCCGGTATCGCTACCGGGCCGCTCCTGATGCTGAGCCAAATCCTACCACAACTCAGATCGCAAGAGTGGATGAAACTGTCTCGCGGCCAGGGCTGTGGCCTATAGTCGGAGATAGCACTATCGAGAACATTACCAAGGGGCTGGGCGTAGCCTTTCTGCCTTGTTCGGGCGGCTGCGATGAGGCGAGCTATTCCTTCTTCAGCAGCAGCGGCTCTTTCGCGGGCAGCAGCTCGATCTTGGCCTCGGCCACCTGCTTGCGATAGTCCGCCACCTGGGCGTCGAAGAGCTGGTTAAAGTCGGCCAGCACCTTGCCGGCGAATTCCTCCGCCTGCCGCAAGTAGGTCATCTGCGCCGCCGTAGGCGCGTCCCACGACGACTCGAGCGCCCCCATGGCGTAGTCCATCTTCGACATGGCGTCGACGTCAGCCACGATGCCTTTGGTCTTGGGCGGCACCCACAGCCGCTTTTCCAGCGCGGTCAAGGCCTCGGTCAGCGTCCCGCCGGCCTTGGCCAGCTTCGCCGCCGGGCTGTCCTTGTCTTCCTTGGCCTCTTTGTTGTCCTTCTTGGCTTCCTTGATCTTCTTGCTGACCACCTCGATGTCGGAGCGCGCGCTGCGAATGCGCTCGATGGCCTCGGTCAGCGTTTCTTGCAGCCGGCCCGCCCGCTCGATAGCCGCCCACTTCGCCTGCCGGTCGGCGTCGGAAATCTGGAAGCGCGGGTCGGTCGCCACCTTGACCATCCCCTTGGCTTCCTTGTCCTTGTACTTGATGGTCACCCCGTAGGTTCCCGGCTGCACCTCCGGCCCTTGCGGCTCGAAGAAGCGCGGCTCCTCTCCCCGCGAGGGTTCCTTGAAGCCGTCGCGGCGCAGGTTCCAGGTGGTGCGGTTGACCCCCTGGGTGGCCTTGCGCTTGAAGCTGCGGA
>CAYTXK010000025.1:4500-8850 GCA_964441645.1 uncultured Acidobacteriota bacterium | reverse complement strand
AGTGTCCGTAATCTGAATCTCGACCTCGGGCGCCTTCTCCTCTTCCTCCTTTTCTTCCTTGGCTTCCTCGCCCGGCTTGGCCTTTTCTTGCGCCGCCCGCGCCGCCTGGCGCTCTTTCTCCTTGCGCTCCCGCTCGATTTCCTCCTTCGGGTGCGGCAGGCCCTCGAAGTTGAGCGAATAGGTCAGCAGCGCCCCGTAGGGCCGGTTTTCGCCCCGGAATTCTCCCTGCCCGGGAAAGCGCGATGCCCCCGTCTGCTTGACCTCGTATTGCTGAGCGTCCGGCACGTCAAACAGGTGAATCGCTTCGCCCAAAGTAAGGGCGGAGAGCGTCCGAAGTGGCCGGATGTCGTCCAGTACATAGAGCGCCCGCCCATGCGTCGCCACCACCAAATCGTTTTCGCGGGGGTGGACGACCAGGTCCATGGCCGAAGCGGTGGGGAAGCCGTGCGTCCAGCGGAACCAGTGCTTGCCGCCGTCCTGCGACACATAGAGCCCGAACTCCGTGCCCAGAAAGAGCAGGTCAGGCTTCACCGGGTCTTGCTCGATGGCCAGGGCATAGCCGCGGATTTCATCGGTGGCCAGGCTTTCCCAGTCCTTGCCGTAGTTGGTGGTCTTGTAGACGTAGGTCTTGAAGTTGGAGCGGCGGTGGTCGTCAAAAACCACCAAGGCCACGGCGGGATCGTGCCGCGAGGCTTTGAGGTGGGGAATCCAGGTGTTGCCGGGGACGCCTTTGACGTTCTGTTCCACGCTCGTCCAGGTCTGGCCGGCGTCGCGCGTGACGTGCAGGCGGCCATCATCCGTCCCCACCCAGAGGACGCCTTTCAGCGCGGCGCTGGGCGCAATGGCGATGATGGTGGTGTAATTTTCCGCGGCGGTGACGTCGGGCGTGAGCCCTCCGCTTTCTTTCTGTTTCTGCCACTCGGGGTTGTTCGAAGTCAGGTCAGGACTGATGGTGGTCCAGGTGTCCCCGCGGTCGGTGGATTTGTGCAGAAACTGGCTGCCGTAATAAATGGTGTCGGCGTCGAAGGGGTCCTGGGCCAGGCCGGCGTTCCAGTTGAAGCGCAGCTCGACGCCGTCCGGCTCCGGCGGGCGGATGTCCTTGCGCTCTCCGGTGCGCAAGTTCCAGCGGCTCAAGTAGCCCCCTTGGCTCATGGCGTAGCCTTGCATCGAGTCCTTGGGATAGGGAGCAGTGTCGAAGCCGTCGCCGAAGCCCACCTCGTCCCAGTGGTGGTTGCGGATTTGGCCGTTCTCCCACACGCTGCTGGGGCCGCGCCAGGAGCCGTTGTCCTGCAAGCCCCCGTAGATGTTGTAGGGGGTGTCCATGTCCACGTTGACGTGGTAGAACTGCGCCAGCGGTAGGTTGGCCACGAACAGCCAGGTCGAGCCGCGGTCGTGGCTGATGGCCACGCCGCCATCGTTCCCCACGATCAGGTGCGTCGGATCGTTGGGGTTGATCCACATGGTGTGGTGGTCGGGGTGGACGTTGCGGAAGGGAACCAGCACCTCAAAAGTTTTCCCGCCGTCGTCCGACACCATAACCAGCGAGTGAATGTTGTAGACGCGAGTGGGAATCTCCGGGTCCACCCGCAGGTTGGAATAGTAGAACGGCCGCCCGGACACGTTGACTTCTTCGTTGACTTTCTTCCAGCTCTTGCCGCCGTCCTCCGAGCGCAGCAGCGCGCTCTTTTCCGCTTCCACCAGCGCGTAGACGATGTTCGGATAGGAGGCGGAGAAGGCTACGCCGATCTTGCCCAGCTCCCCTTTGGGCAGCCCATCCTCTTCCGTCAGTTTTTTCCAATTGTCGCCGCTGTCCACGGTGACATAGAGGGCGGAACCCGGCCCGCCCGATTTGAAAAAGTGCGGCCAGCGGCGGAACTCCCACAGTGCGGCAAACATCTTGTTGGGGTTCGAGGGGTCCATCACCAACTCGGCCCCGCCGGTCTTCTCGTTGAGGTAGAGAATCTTCTTCCAGCTCTTGCCGCCGTCCACGGTTTTGAAAATGCCCCGCTCCGGGTTCTCGCCCCAGGCGCGGCCCAGCGCCGCCACGTAGGCGACGTCGGGGTTCGTCGGGTGCAGGACGATGCGGTGGATGCGCTCGGTCTCCTCCAGCCCCATGGGCATCCAGGTCTTTCCCGCGTCGAGCGATTTGTAGATCCCGTTGCCGATCGACACGCTGTTGCGCGTGTTGCCCTCACCCGTCCCCACCCAGACGATGTCCGGGTTGGGCTGGAAGATGGCGATAGCGCCGATGGAGTGCACCGGCTGGTCGTCGAAGATGGGCTTCCAGGTCAGCCCGGCGTTCTCTGACTTCCACACGCCGCCCGTAGCCGCGCCAGCGTAAATGATATCGGGATGGGCGGACACGCCCACTACGGAGGTAATCCGCCCGCTCATGCCGGCCGGGCCGATGGAGCGAGCCTTCATCCCCGCCAGCAGCTCGGGATCGATTTGCGCGGCGGCGGGCGAGGCGAGGGTTGCGAAGAGCAAAAGGCCAAGAGCCAAGAGAAAGAAAGAGCGACGCACGGGGACCTCCTGCGACACAGACTTTCGGAATTCCGGGGCGCTTACGCTATGAGCCCCGCGGGGGATTGTCAAGCGCGGCCTGCGGCCGAGCCGCTGGTTGACACTTGAGCGAGCCCTGACTAGCATCGCGCCATCCCCGGAGAGCTTCCGATGCTTGGTTCGACGAAATTCTCGGCCCGCAGGTTTCTGCTGGGCAGTTTTGCTTGCCTGGCGGCCGTGGTGGCTCCGGGGTTTGCGCGGGCCCAGCCGGCTCCGCTCGAAGCAGGGCTCGCGCGGTTCGAATGGCCCGAGAGCGGCCTGGTCTGGAAGGCGCCTGTCCATCCGCAGCGGTTTTTCGACGCCGCCGGCCGGCGCGCCGGCGTGTTTGGCCGCCAGACGGGTCAGTTCGAAGCCTGGATTTACCCCCTCAAGCTGCTGCACGGCTTTCGTCTGGAATTTCAGCAGGAGGGGATGGTCGAGAGGGTGCGCGGCGAAGCTTTCCTCGAGCAGATCGAGACGCGGCCCGAATCCACCACGCTCGTCTACGTCCATCCCAACTTTACGGTGCGCGAGATCATCTGGGTTCCGCTCCACGAGCCCGCCATCGTCGTGTTCTTCGCCGTGGATAGCGACAAGCCGCTCACCATTACCGTGAAATTCGTCCCCGATTTCAAACCCATGTGGCCCGCCAGCCTGGGCGGCCAGCACAGCTTCTGGCTGGAGGAGGAAAAAGCTTTCGGGCTCACCGACGGTACCGGCCGGCCGACCGCGCTCATCGGCTCGCCCGCCGTCGGCGCCTTCACCGAATTCATGGATCATCAATTGATTGGCGGCGAGATGGTGCTGAAGCTCGGCGTCAAACCCGAGCAGACGCGCCAGCAGCTTTTCCCTCTGGTCATGGCGCTCAGTATGGAGAGCGAGGAGGAGGCGCGCGCCGCCTATCGCCGCGTGCTCGCGCGGGCCCGCGTCCTTTATGAGGAGCGCGTGCGGTATCACCGCGACTTCCTGGCCCGCACGCTGCACATCGAAACTCCCGAGGCCGACCTGAACCGGGCGCTGGAGTGGGCCAAAGTGGCCCTGGATGCGGGCTGGGTCTGCCATCCGCGCTACGGCTGCGGGCTGGTGGCCGGCTACGGGCCCTCGGGCGACGGCGAGCGGCCGGGGTTTGCCTGGTGGTTCGGCGGCGATGCTTTGCTCGCTACCTGGGCGCTCGAAGATTACGGCGACCTCGACGGCGCTCTCCAGGCGCTGCGCTTTCTCAAGACGCGCCAGCGGCCCGACGGCAAAATGATGCACGAGATGACGCAGAGCGTGGATTTGGTGGACTGGTTCGGCGGCTACGGCTTTGCCTACTACCACGCCGACACCACCCCGATGTACCTCTACGCGCTGGGCCAGTACTGGCGCCGCACCGGCGACAAGAAATTCCTCGAGGAGTTCTGGGAGTCGGCGAAGAAGGCCTACGACTATTGCCTTTCTACCATCACGCCCGAGGACGGCCTGATGGACAACACCAAGGCGGGGCTGGCGGCAGTTGAAGTCGGCCCGCTGCGCGGCAAGGTGGTCAAGGACATTTATCTCGAAGGCTTCTGGGTGGCCGGCCTGGCCGCGATGGCCGACATGGCCGAGGCCATGGGTGACCGCCAGGTGGCTTACAAAGCAAGAGACCTGCTGCATCAAGCTGAGGAATCGCTCCGCACTCAATGGTGGAACGATGAGGGGGGTCACTTTGCTTTCGGCTCTAACGACCAGGGAGGCTATTTCACCTTCGGCCTTACGGCCTCCGGCGAGCGCGCCGACCGGCTCGGCAACTGGCCGGCGGTGTTGCTGGCATTGTCGGATTCTTTC
>CAYTXK010000025.1:0-4490 GCA_964441645.1 uncultured Acidobacteriota bacterium | reverse complement strand
CACCTCAGCTCGTGAGGCTACGATTGCACTCGCCCGGCCGGACCTGACGACGGACTGGGGCGTCCGCTTCCTGGCCAGCACCGATCCGCTCTACGACGCGGTGAGCTACAACAACGGTAGTGTCTGGCCGTTCATGAGCGGGTTTGTGGCTTGGGCGCAGTACAACCGCGGGCAGCCGCTGGCCGGTTTTGCCACCTGGAGCTCCATCGCGCGGCTCACCGGGGCAATGGCGCCCGGCGCCGTGCCGGAGCTGATGAACGGCGACCGCTACCGCGCGGGCGAGCGCGCTGTCCCGCACCAATTGTTTTCTTCCTGGGCGGTGCTGGTTCCCGCGGTGCGCGGCTTGCTCGGGTTAGCAGTGGACCGGACTGCCCTGCAATCGACGACACTCTCTTTTGCGCCACATCTCCCCGCACACTGGCCTTTTCTCCGCTTCGCCCGCTATCCGACGGGAAGCGGCTCTCTCTCCGGCGAAGTGCGTCGTGAGCGCAATCTTTTGATCATCCATCTGGAACACGAAAGTAGCGAGAGACTGCGCGCCGAACTCAGGCCGGCGCTGCCCCTCGGCGCTGAGGTGCGGCGGGTGCTGGTGGATGGCAAGCCGGTGAAGTTCAGCACCCAGGACGTTGACTCCGTCACGCAGGTGTCTTTTGAGTTTGTGCTCGGGCGCAAGGCTGAGGTCGTCATCGAATACGACGACGGGGTCGGGATTGTGCCGGTGGCGCCGCGGCCGGAACCGGGCGAGCGCAGCACCGCGCTGAAGATTCTCCGCGCTCGCTCCGAGCAGCAAGACCAGAACCACCTGCTGGAGTTGACGCTCGCCGGGCTCGGCGGCCGCACTTACAGCCTGGATTTGATTAGCACCGTGCCCGCGCTCACCGCCGAAGGCGCCCGGGTGCAGAAGACTTCTGACGGCTATCGGCTCGAAATCTCCTTTGAAGGGTCGGGTTATGTCACGCGCACGGTTCGCGTTCGCTTCTAGTTTGTTTCTGCTGGCGCTGGTGTGGCCGGCGACCGGCGCCGCCCAGCTTCCGCTGGGCAATCTGAACGTGACGGCGAACGACCCGCTCTACACCACTTACGCTGCGCCCCTCCTCCGCTCGGAATACTTTGTGGACGAGGCCTATCACCTCAATTTCTACACCCCGGCCGAGGGCGTCAAATACACCACCGACACGGCGGGGGAGTTTGCGCTGGCCTGGCGGCTGGGCAAGATGGTGGTAGTGGCGAGCAAGGATTTCTACCGCGGGCCGGTCATCCACCGCTCCTACACCGACATCGTTGAAGTCGAGTACTGGCCCTTCACCACGGTCGAAGTGCGCGAGACCTTTGTGGTCTATAGCTCGCGCCTGGCTCTGCTCGACGTGGCCGTGACCAGCCACAGCAGCCAGCCGCAAGACGTGGTGGCCATCGCCTACTACCAGAACGCCGAGCCGGTGGGCGACGCGGAACTCCAGGACCGCCGCCGTGTGCTCTTCACTCACACGGAGCCGCCCGAGCGCTGGTTCGAGACTCCGCAGCCACGGTACGAGAAGAACTTCCGCGATATTTTTCTTTTGAGCGAGGCGGCCGACACCTACGGCGGCTACCGCCTGGACGATGTGCTGCGGGAAATCAGCAGCCGCGATTTCTTGAACGGGCTGCTTTACGGGCAGCTCCGCGGCTTTGCCCTGGCGAAAAAGCTCCAGCTCGCGCCGAACGGCACGGTGCGGTTGCGGCTGGTGCGCGGCGTCGCGCCGGCCTCTGAAGAGCCGGCTAAACTTGTCGAAGCGGCCGAGAAACTCCTGGCCGAGCCGATTCCGCCGCTGGTGGCGGCGAGGGAAGCGCACTACCAGAACATCCCGCGGCTTAAGCTGCCGAACCCGGAGTGGGAGCTCGCCTACTGGAGCGCCTTCAACCTTGTCCGCCAGCAAATGATGCCGCCCGAGGGCGAGACCCGTTTCAACTACTACCTCTTTTCCCGCGAGCCCACCTGGAGCTGGGGGCACGAAGGCCAGGTGTTTCACGAGAGCCTCTCCATGCTCAGCTACGTTTTCATGCACGCCCCCAGCGCCCAGGATTCACAGCGTGTTTTCATCGAGCGCCAGGCGCCCTCGGGCTACATCGGCTACCGCATCGGGCCCTATGTGACGAAAACTTTTCCCTACGACGGCGAAGAATCGAGCTCGGCGCCGTTTTTCTCTTGGACCAATTGGGAGATTTATCAGGTGTCGCGCGACCGGAAATTTCTCGAAGAGGCCTATGGCGCCGGCGCCGCCTTCGCGAACTACCTGCTCAAGGCGCGGGAAAAAGATGGCGACGGCTTTCTCGTCTGGGGCGGCCACGCCGTGCTCGAGTGCGTGCGCGACGAGTTCGGCGTCATCTGGTATCTGTTCGGCCACACACCCGAATCGCCCAAGCGCGTCAAAGCGCTGGATCTCACCACCATGATGGTCAAGGAAACGCGCTCGCTCGCCCAGATGGCCGAGGCGCTCGGGAAAGCTGATGAAGCCCGCGAGTGGAACCGCCGCGCCGACCGCCTGGCCGAGCTGGTGCGCACACGCATGTGGGATGCGGAGGACGGTTTCTTCTACCACCTGTCGCGCGACACCGGCACGTTTGTCAGCAAGGATGGCGTCAGCCTGAAGCGCAAAGAAATCATCGGCTTCCTGCCGTTGTGGGCGGGCATCGCGACCAAAGAGCAAGCGGCGCAACTGGTCGCGCACCTCACCAACCCGGCGAGTTTCTGGCGGCGTTTCGGCGTCCCCACCTTGGCGGCCGACGACCCCTACTACGACGGCGCGGTCTGGAAATGCTGCCAGTGGAACGGCGCCGTGTGGCTGCTCTGGGACTACATGGTCTTCCGCGGGCTGCTCGACTACGGCTACCGCGCCGAGGCCGAGGAACTGGCGCGGCGCGTGATGGACGCCGTTGTCTTCCAACTCAAAGCCAACCACCGCTTCTGGGAATCCTACAGCCCCGACTACACCCAGCTCGGCTCGCCCAAGAATTACCTATGGGACGCCATCATCGCGCGCATGCTGATTGATTTGTATGCGCCGCCCGCCACCCAGTGAGGCTAGGATGAGCAGACTCGAGAGGAGTACGACGCGGCAGGCGCCGCGTGGAGGGAACCGTGCGGGGCGCTAAGTATTTTCTCGCTATTTTTATTCTGGTCCTTGCGCTGGCCGGCGGGAATCAAGTTCTTGCGCAGGCGGATAGTCCGATCGCCGATCCGCAGGCCGTGGTGGTCTCCGGCCAGGCGCGTTTCACCGTGCTTACGCCGCAGCTCATCCGTCTGGAGTGGGCCGAGAGCAAGCAGTTCGAGGATCATGCGTCGCTGGTCTTCCTCAACCGCCGCCTGCCGGTTCCGGCGTTCCGCACGAGTACGGACGATGAATGGCTCGTACTGCGCACCGATACGCTGACGCTTCACTATAAGGTGAATAGTGGCGAATTCGCAAAAGACAACCTTCGCGTCACGTTCGACCTGAATGGCCGGCCGGTTGTCTGGACGCCCGGCACGGAAGACAAAGGCAATTTGCAAGGCACACTCCGCACACTCGATGGCGTCCGCGGCGCCACCCCCTTGGGCTCCGGCCTGCTTTCGCGCGAGGGGTGGGTGCTGATTGACGATAGCGACGGCCCGCTCTTCGACAACAGCGAGTGGCCCTGGGTCATGACGCGGCCGCCCGGAAAGAGGCAGGACTGGTACTTGTTCGCTTACGGCCACGAATACAAGAAAGCCCTGTACGATTTTACGCGCGTCGCGGGGAAGATTTCCTCGCCACCGCGTTTTGCCTTCGGCGCCTGGTGGTCGCGCTACTGGGCCTATACAGATCAGGAGCTCATGGAGCTGGTCCGTCAGTTCCAAGAGCACGATGTGCCGCTCGATGTGCTGGTGATCGACATGGACTGGCACCTGACCTTCGGCGTGCGCTGGTGGGAGAACAAAAAGGATCAGTCCGGGCACACGCTGGGCTGGACGGGCTACACCTGGAACAAGCTCTACTTCCCCGATCCGCCGAAGTTCCTGAACTGGGTCCATGAGCAAGGGCTGAAGGCGACGCTGAACATGCACCCGGCCTCGGGGGTGCAGCCGCATGAGGAGCAGTACCCGGAGATGGCGCGGGCCATGGGTCTTGATCCCGCCGCGCAAAAGTATGTGCCCGCCGACATCGTCAACAAGAAATTCGCCGAAAACTACTTCACCATCCTGCACCACCCCTTCGAGCGCCAGGGCGTGGACTTCTTTTGGCTCGACTGGCAACAGGAGGACACCACCAGCGTGCCGGGTGTGAATCCCACCTGGTGGCTGAACTACACCCACTTCACCGACATGGAGCGGCGGGGCAAGCGGCCGCTCCTCTTTCACCGCTGGGGCGGCTTGGGGAATCACCGCTACCAGATTGGCTTTTCCGGCGACACCATCTCGGTGTGGGAGTCGCTGGCCTTCCAGCCGTACTTCACCGCCACCGCCGCCAACGTCGGCTACGGCTACTGGAGCCACG
>CAYTXK010000024.1:0-17343 GCA_964441645.1 uncultured Acidobacteriota bacterium | reverse complement strand
CCGCCTGCGCCGCTCCGGCAAGTGCAGCGAGCGAGTCGAAGGTGCGCGCGCCGAACTCCTTCGCGACCCTGTCGGCGCGGGCGGCGTCGGCGTCGTAGACGCCGACTAAATCAGCCTCCGCCAGCTCACGGTAGAGCCGCACGTGGTGGCGGCCGAAATCGCCCACGCCAACCACGCCGACTCTGATTCTCTCCGCCATTCCTTCCCTATTCCTTGTCAGGCGCAAACGCTGCGACGGCGAGGCCGTAGTCGTCGGCGCGGCGCCGAAACTCCTCGGCGTCGAAAACGAGCGTACGGCCGGCATCGATCGCCAGCGCCGTGGCCTTCGATCGCTTCATCACTTCGAGGGTCGGAAGGCCGACCACCGGGACATCAAAGCGCATGTCCTGCCCGGGCTTCGATACTTTGACGACCACCAGGCGCCTTCCGTTGGCCAGCGCGGCGGCGCGCTCGATGACAGCGTCGGTGCCTTCCATGGCTTCGATGGCCACGCAGGCGCGCTGGCTGACGACCACTGTCTGTCCGAGGTCGAGCCGGGCGATTTGGCGCGCGATCGCGCGGCCGTAGGCGATGTCGGCGGCCTCTTCGGCATCGGGCTGGCGCGCGGTGAGCGGCCCGGGCTCGGGCAACAGCGAGCGCACAAAGAATGTGGAGTCGACGACTTCGATGCCCAGCATTTCGAGCGCGCGGGCGATGCCGCCGATGAGAGAATCGGTGTTCTTCTGCGGCAGCAGCGCCAGCAGTTGCGCCAGGGCCGGGTCGGCGGGGGTATTGCTGAAAATCTGCGCGTGCTTCACCTGGCCGGCGAGCACAGCTTTACGCACTGCTTCCTGGCGGAGAAGGTCGAGGGCTTTTTGCAGCTCGCCCAGGCTGAGCCAGTGGACGCGGGCGCCGAGCTGCTCGATGGCGGGATCGGTTTCTTCACGCAAAGCGAGGACGACCATGTCAACATTTTGGCGGCGGGCCTCGCGCAGGACGAGCAAGGGGAACTGGCCGCTGCCGGCAATCAGAGCGTAGCGGTCGCCGGGGCTCATTTGATCACTCCGCGCTCGGCGGTCTCGACAAAGCGCACCAGCGCCTCAATGTCTTCGCTTTGATCGAGCGTCTGGCGGATTTTCTCCAACGCCTGCGAGGTGTTGAGCTTCGACTGGGTGAGCAGGCGGATGGCCTGGTGGATGCGCTCGATGCGCGGCTCCTCGTAGCCGCGACGGCGCAAACCGATGACGTTCACGCCGTAGACGCGGGCGCCGCGCTCGTGGACGGTGCGCGAGAACGGCATCACGTCCTGCGTGATGACAGTGTAGCCGCCAATGAAAGCGTGCGCGCCGATGTGGCAAAACTGGTGCACACCGCAGAAGGCGCCGACGACAGCGTAGTCCTCAATGACCACGTGGCCGGCGAGCGTGGCGGCGTTGCCGAGAATGATGTTGTTATCGAGCAGGCAGTCGTGGGCGATGTGAGCGTAGGCCATCACGAGGTTGAAGTTGCCCAGGCGCGTGAGGGCGCCGCCGCCCTCGGTGCCGCGGTGGATGGTGACGAACTCACGGATGCGGTTGTCGTCGCCAATGATGACTTCGCTGCGCTCGCCGCGGAACTTGAGGTCCTGGGGAATCAGGCCGATGGAGCAGAAAGGAAAGAGCCGGTTGCGGCGGCCGATGCGGGTCGGGCCTTCAATCACTACGTGGGGGCCGACTTCGGTCTCTTCGCCGATTTCCACCTCCGGGCCGATGACGCTGAAGGGGCCCACGCGCACGCTGGGGGCCAGGCGGGCTTGCGGGTCCACGATGGCTGTGGGATGAACGCTCATCCGTTTGGAGATTGAGTGGGGCGGGCGCGGTCGCGCTCGACCACGCGGGCCAGCAACTCGGCTTCGGCCACCAGGCGCTCTCCCACGTAGGCCTTGCCGGCCATTTTGCTCAGCGTGTTTCGCCAGGAGATGACGGTCACCTCCAAGCGCAACTGGTCGCCGGGGAAAACCGGGGCGCGGAAGCGCGCGTCGTCAATGCCGGCGAAAAAAACCAGCTTGTGGTCGCGGTCGGGAATCTCGCGGAGCAGCAGCAGCGCTCCGGTCTGCGCCATCGCCTCGACGATGAGCACACCCGGCATCACAGGGGCACCGGGAAAGTGTCCGGCAAAGTAGTGCTCCTCGGCGCGAACATTCTTGATGGCGACGGCGCGCTTCTGCGGCTCGAGCTCAATGATTTCGTCCACCATCAGAAACGGCTCGCGGTGGGGCAAGAGCTGCTCGATTTCGCTCCGGCTCAGCTTCAACGACGGATCTCCTCACAATCGCGCAATCGCTCGATTATAGCCGAACGTCGCCGCTGGCGGGGCAAAGCCGCTTGCTGGGCTGCGAAGCATCGGCTAGGATGAGCGGCTCGCGATGACCCCGGAAGCGTTCTTACCTGAACTCTACCGCCACTTACGCCGCCGCCAAGAGGCGATGGTTAAACTGCTCGGCACTCTTGTGCGACTCGAATCACCCACTACCGATAAAGCGGCGGTAACGCGCCTGGCTGAGTTTCTGGCGCGGGAATGGCGGCGCCGGGGCGCGCGGGTGACTCTCGTCCGGCCGCGCCACTGGGGCGCCGTGGTGCGCGCCGAAGTCGTCATCGGCCGCGGGCGACCCCAAGGCCAGCTCCTCGTGCTCGGCCACCTCGACACCGTCTATCCGCTGGGCACGCTGGCGCGCATGCCCTTCCGCGTGCGCCGGGGCCGCGCCTGCGGCCCCGGCACGGTGGATATGAAGAGCGGGCTGGTGCAAGGACTCTTTGCCGTGGAGGCGCTCCGCGCGCTCCAGGCCGAACCCGGCGCGGCCCGCAAGATTGTCTTCGTCTTTACCAGCGATGAAGAAATGGGCAGCGAAGGCGGACGGCCGGTCTTCGAGCCGGAAGCTCGCCGCAGCCGCGCTGTGCTGGTGCTGGAACCGGCCAGCGGTCTCGCCGGCGCACTCAAGACCGCGCGCAAAGGCGTGGGCCAGTTCGAACTCGAGGTCCGCGGCCGCGCCGCCCACGCCGGCATCGAGCCCGAAAAAGGCGCGGCCTGACGCTCAACGTCGACGTCATCGAGGGCGGCACCCGCACCAACGTGGTGGCCGAGCAGGCCCGAGCTCTGGTGGACGCGCGCGTGGCGCGCCGCATTGACGCGCCGTGGATCAATCGCACCATGCGGACACTCAAGCCCGTTGACGATCGCGCGAGGCTGGTGGTCCGCGGCGGGGTCAACCGCCCGCCGCTCGAACGCACCCGCGATGTGGTTCGGCTATTCCGGCAGGCCGAGCAACTGGCGCGTGTCCTCGGCGTGCGGCTTCAGGAATCGGCGACCGGTGGCGGCTCCGACGGCAACTTCACCGCGGCGCTCGGCATTCCCACGCTCGACGGTCTGGGAGGCGTGGGCGGCGGCGCGCACTCGCCCGGCGAGTTTGTGGTGGTACGGCGGATGCCCGAGCGGGCGGCGCTGCTGGCCGGGCTCCTGCTGACGCTTTAGACTTCTACTTCACCGCGGCCGGCCGTGCCGCCGACTTGACTTCCACTCCAATCACGTGCAGGTTGCCCGCCAGCAACTCCCAGGAGTGCTCAGCATTCTCCATCCAGAGGACCTGCCCCGGACGAAGATCGAGAATCTGCTTGCTCCCATCCGCCAGCGTCAGCTTGACCCGCGCCGAACCCAGGCTGGCCAGCACAAAAGGCGGATGTGAATGCATCGGGCTTTTGGTCCCGGCTCCGGCCCGGGCTTCGAAGACGCGGACGTGTTCGTTTTCCAACACGACCTGGTGCACGTCGGGGTCAACAATCGTTGCGTCCTTTGATTTCTCAGCCAGGGCTGTCGCCAGCCCAACGCCAAGAATAAATGCCATGAGTAAGCCAAGTTGCCTGCGCATGGTTTTTGCCTCCCGTTTCATTTGTCTTGCGAAAACTGCACAAATCACTTTCGGTCAACGCCCGCTCAGCGGATGGCGTCGTAGACGATGCGCTCGAGATCCACGAGGTCGAGCCGAAACGCCGCTTCCAGCGCAGCTTCGTGCGACTGCCCTTCACCGAGGGCGCGCAGGAAGCGCTCCATGTCACCCGTACTGAAGCGGCTTTCGAGAGACTCGACCACCAGCTGGGAAGCCGCGTAGGCGATGCGGATCTCATCCATGCCGCCGCCGAACAAAACTTCAACCACGGGCAGGGCGCGGCCCTCGGCGGCACGCTCGAACAGCGGGCGAAATTCCTCGCTGGGAATCCGCAAACTCTGGCCGGCATAGTACTGCGCCAAGCCTTCGTGGAGCCAGCGCGGGGCGCGGTTGCGGGTCTTGACGTAGATGAAGGCGTGGGTGAGCTCGTGGTGCAGCACCTCTTCGAGCCTCGGTGTCAGGGAGGTCACGCCTTGCAGCGGCACGCGAATCTTGCCGTCAAAGAGGCCGTGGACCTGAGGCGGCATCCCCGTCAGGGCGTAGAAGATTTCGTTGGGATAGAGCAGCACAACGAAGGGCTCGCGCGGCAACACATCGAAGTCACTGGCCAGCTTGTCGTACATAGATTCGAGACTGTCCAGGATGCTGGCGGCCATGCGGGCCGAGCCTTCCTGGCCGCCCTCGTAGCGGAGGATGAAGCGGCCACTGGAGCGGTCCTGGAAGCGCTCGACGGCCTGCGCTTCGCGCTCCACGCGCTCGATGAGCGCTTCGAGCTCCGGGCTGGCCTGGAGCGTGAGGGCGTGCTTCCAGGAAGCCAGGGCGCGGTCCATCTCCTCGCGCTGGTAGTAAATGCGCCCTTGCAGAGCGTAAGCGTCGAAGGCGTAGGCCGGGTCATCGAGCACGGGCCGGAGGGTGTCGAGCGCAGCCGCGTATTGTTGCTGGACATAAGCCAGTGCCGCGAGCTGGAGCAGGAGGGCGGGGTCCTTGGGCGAGAAGGCGAGGGCCCGATTCAGCGTGTCCGCGGCGCCCGGCAAGTCGTTCTGCTTAGCCTGTAGCCTGGCGACCAAGATGCGGGCGGCGATGGCGCGGTGGCGGGCGGTGTCCGAGCCACCCTCCGCTTCCCGGTCGAAGCGTTCCAGCAGCGAACGGTCAACCTTCCCGCCCTCGACGACAAGTTGCACGTCCGGGTCATCGCCTTCCGGAACTTTAACCTCGGGGAGGTCCACGGCTGCGCCGGAAGAACCAGAAGCCGAGCCGCCACCCACAAAATCGCCGCGCTCGACGCGCTCCACCAGCCGCTTGGGAATGGCCATCTCGCCATCAGCGGTCTCGTAGTAAATGCGGTCGCCGCGCTCTTCGACTTTGTAGGCCTGGACCCGGCGCCCGCTCTTGAGCACGATGACGTCGGCGAGTAGCGACGGGGCCGCCAGCAAGACAATCGCTGCCGCGAAGAGGAACCGAATCATCATGGCGAGCCTCCTGGCCGGGCACCCTAGCCCGGCGGCCAGCGCATCCCGCGCCCGCCGAGCAGATGCAAGTGCAAGTGGAAAACCGACTGGCCGGCGCCGCGGCCAGTGTTGAGGACGGTGCGGTAGCCGCTTTCGGCGATGCCGCGCCGGCGGGCCAGCTCGGCGGCCACGAGGTGCAGGTGACCCACAAGCGCGGCGTCGGCCGGCGTCAGATCGTTCAAGCCCGCCAGGTGCTTGCGGGGCACGAGTAACAAGTGCGTGGGAGCCTGGGGATTGATGTCTTCAAAAGCCACGGCCTGGTCATCTTCGTGGACAATTTTCGAAGGAATTTCTTTGTTGATGATGCGGCAGAACAGGCAGTCCTTGCTCACGCTGGCTCTCCCCTTCCCCCGCGGCGATTAGTCGAGCCGCACCACGAGCGGCGAGGCGATGCCGGGCTCGCGGCCCAGTTGCCGCGCCAGCCCCAGAGCCTCCTGGTTGGTGCGCAGCCGGCCGACGCGCACACGATAGTAGAGGCCGTTGGGGGCCTCGTGTTTCTCGATGAAGACATCGTCATAGCTGCGGGCCAAGCGAGCCTGCAAGTCCAGGGCGTTGGCCTCCATTTGAAAAGAACCCACCTGCACCGAAAAGCGCCCTGCCCCGACCGCGGCGGGCGGCTCGGCCGGACGACTGAGGATTTCCAGCCGCACCAGCGCCGTGCCTTTGCCGACCATATCAATAGCCTCGGCAGCGGCGCGGGAGAGGTCAATGATGCGACCCTCGATGAAAGGGCCGCGGTCGTTGATGCGCACCGTGGTGACGAGTTGGTTTTCGAGATTGGTGACGCGCACCATCGTCTGGTGGGGCAAAGTGCGGTGGGCGGCGGTCATGTCGTTCATGTTGTAAATCTCGCCGCTTGAAGTAGGCCGGCCGTGGTAGGGGCGGCCGTACCAGGAAGCCAGGCCGGTTTCTGTGCCCTCTTCGACCTCCGCCTCCGGCGAGGAGGGCGGGGGCGGCGGAGCCGCGGCGCGCCGGCGCCGATGGCACCCGCCGCCGCTCAGCAGCAAAATCAGCAGCAGGGCGGCCAGCCCCAGGCGTCGCCCGAGCTCAGGGGCGCCGCTCACCGCGCCGGTGGCTTTCCGCGCCGGTGGCGCTCGATGCGGGCCGCCAGTTTGCCGAGGGCGCGGGCGGTATCGCGCAGGATATCGGCCGAATGCTTCTCGGCGGCCGGCCGGACTTTCTTATCGAGCACCTCGATGAGGCGGTCGAGCTCTTGGTCCAGGCGTCGCGCGGCGCGCTCGAAGCGCCCGCCGGTTCGCCGGGTTTTGTCCTTGGTAGGCATGGGAAAATCCTCTCTTCGCTGGCGGTCGGCAGGTATTATAGGAGCCGCTTGCCGGGCTGGCAAGCAACTGCACTCTTGGGCTTCTCGTCGCGACTCCGCTGGATATTCTCTCGCGCCCGCGAACGCTTGCGGGCGGGCGTGGAAGGACTGCTCCGCCCCGAGCCGCGGCCGCGGGTCTGCTTCAACTGCGGGCGGCTGGTCGGGGCGAAGGAAAAGGTTTGCTCGCACTGCGGCACGAGTCAGGGGGCGCTCTCGCTCTCCGCCTTCAAGCGCCTGTCCCTGGCCGTGATTCCCGCCGAGAACCCTGCCACCTACGGCCTGCTGTTCATCAACCTGGTGTTCTTCGCCGTCGCCTGGATCATCAGTCATCGCGGCGGAGGCGAAGAAGCCAGCGCCGTGGGCGCCTCGGGCCACGTGCTGCTGCTGCTGGGCGCCAAGTCTGGTTACCACATTGTCTTCGGGCAGGAGTACTGGCGGCTGGTGATGCCCAACTTCCTCCACTTCGACGTTTACCACTTCGCCTTCAACTCCTTCGCGCTCTGGCAGGTGGGGCCGCAGGTGGAAGAGCTGTTCGGCTCGCGCCGGTTTCTCTTTCAGTATCTGGCCACGGGGATAGCGGGCTTTGTGCTCAGCTTCTGGTGGTATGACCTGCACGGCCGGCCGGTGCTGAGCGCCGGGAGCTCGGCGGCCATCTTCGGCCTCATCGGGGTGCTTATCTCCTACATCAGCCAGCGGCCGGGGTTTGCCCGCGAATATCGCGCCTCGCTCATCCGCTGGGCGGTGTTTATGATGATTATCGGAATATTCCTGCCCTTCGATAACGCGGCTCACCTCGGTGGGCTGCTCAGCGGTCTGGTGCTCGGCCGGGTGGTGAGCAGTCACCGACCCGTCAGCGCACTCGATCGCTGGCTCGAGCAGCTTATGGGCTGGGGCTCGGTAGCCGTGATTCTCTGGAGCGTGGTGATGGTCTTCTTGCACTTGCCGGCGGCTCCGCGCTAGACGACCGTCAGGTCAGCCGAAGATTCCGATGGCGGGCTAGTTCTTCTCGGCGAACTTCACATCCACGGCGGCGGGGTCGTAGAGAACCACACGCGGCTGGCGGGCGCGCTCATAGGTGGAGATTCTGTCCTCCTGTTGCAGGGTCAAGCCGATGTCGTCGAGACCCCTCAGCAGCGCCTCCTTGCGAAAGGGGTCGATCTCAAAGGTGAGGCGCAGGCCGCGCTCATCGGAAAGGCTTTGCGTTTCGAGGTCGACGCTTAGCCGGTAGCCTTCGGTCGCCTCGGTTCGCCGGAACAACTCCTCCACCTCCGCCGCGCGCAGGGTCACGGGCAGGATGCCGTTTTTGAAACAGTTGTTGTAGAAAATATCGGCGAAGCTCGGAGCCACCACCACGCGGAATCCGTAGTCGAGCACGGCCCAGGCGGCGTGCTCGCGGCTGGAGCCGCAGCCGAAGTTGGCCTGGGTCAGCAGAATGGAAGCGCCCTCGTAGCGCGGGTGGTTGAGGACAAAGTCGGGGTTCGGCACCTCGCCGTCGCCGTAGCGCCAGTCGTAAAACAGGATGCGGCCGTAGCCCTCGCGGGTCAGCAGCTTGCAGAACTGCTTGGGCACCATCTGGTCGGTGTCGACGTTCACGCGATCGAGCAGCGCCACCAAACCCTTATGTTGCGAAAACTCCTGCATCGCTCCCAGGCCCCCTTACTTATTCGACGCCGTCCACGTCCCACTCGCGGACATCCACAAAATGCCCGGCCACCGCGGCCGCCGCCGCCATCACCGGGCTCACCAGGTGCGTGCGCCCGCCTTTTCCCTGCCGTCCTTCAAAATTGCGGTTGGAGGTGCTGGCGCAGCGCTCCCCGGCCGGCAGCACGTCAGCGTTCATCCCGATGCACATGCTGCAACCGGAGTCGCGCCACTCAAAACCCGCCTCCTGAAAAATCTTGTCCAAACCTTCTTTCTCCGCCGCCGCTTTCACCAGTCGCGAGCCCGGGACGACCAGCGCCTGCTTGAGCGACCCCGCCACCCGCTTCCCCGCCACCACGCGCGCGGCGGCCCGCAAGTCTTCCAGCCGTGAGTTGGTGCAAGAGCCGATGAAGACGCGATCAAGAGGAATGTCCCGGATGGCCGTTCCCGGCTTCAACCCCATATACTCGAGCGCGCGCTCGGCCGCCTTGCGGTCCACGGGGTCGGAAAACTCGCTCGGGTCAGGCACGCGCCCGGTTACCTCCGTGACCATCCCCGGATTGGTGCCCCAGGTGACCTGGGGAGCAATTTCTTCCGCGCGCAGCTCCACCGTGCGGTCGTAGCGGGCCTCAGCATCCGAGGGCAACGTCTTCCAGAAGCCCACGGCCTCCTCGAACTCCTTGCCGCGCGGCACGAACGGCCGCCCCTCGAGATAGGCAAAAGTCTTTTCATCCGGCGCCACCATGCCGGCGCGGGCTCCGGCCTCGATGCTCATGTTGCAAATGGTCATGCGCCCTTCCATCGAAAGTGCCCGGATGGCCTCGCCTGCATACTCCATAACGTGCCCGGTTCCCCCCGCTACGCCGATTGTTCCAATGATGGTCAAGATGATGTCCTTGGCTGTAGTTCCCGGCGGGCGCTGGCCGTCCACGCGGATTAACAATGTCTTGGATTTGAATTGCAGCAGGCACTGCGTGGCCAGCACATGCTCGAGCTCACTGGTGCCGATCCCGAAGGCCAGCGTCCCAAAGGCGCCGTGGGTAGAGGTATGACTATCGCCGCACACAATGGTCTGTCCCGGCTGGGTGATTCCGAGCTCCGGCCCGATGATGTGCACGATGCCCTGATTGGCGCTGTGCATATCGAACAGGCGCACGCCCGTCTCCGCGCAGTTGCGGGCCAGCACCTCAAACTGCGCGGCAGCGTTCGAATCGAGAATGGGCAGGTGACGGTCTTTGGTGGGCACCGAGTGGTCCATCACCGCAAACGTCAGGTCGGGCCGGCGCACGCGGCGCCCCGCCGCTTTCAGGCCGGCGAAGGCCTGCGGGGAGGTGCCTTCATGAATCAGGTGGCGGTCAATGTAGAGGAGGCAGGGCTTGCCCGGTTCTTCGTTAACGGCGTGAGCGTCCCAGATTTTCTCGTAGAGCGTCCGCGCCGGCATGGGCCTCTCGGAAGCTGTGAGGAATAGCTGACTCGGAAATTTGCATCGTATCACAGGCAGACGCCAACCCGCTACGCCGGGCCGGCTAGTGCCGTTTCAACTTCTTGCGCCCAAGCCAAGGCGAAGCCCGCCACAACAGCTACCTGCCCGCAAAGTAGGCCCATCCAGCCGAAACAAGTTGGAACGGTACTAGTCTATGGCTTCCAAGGTTTCCAGTATGGCTCGGTTCCAGCCGGCGGGCCCTGACGCTGGCTCCAACCGGGCCTGCGGCAAGCGCCGCCGCAGCTCAGGGTCGTGCGACCCATCGGCTCCGGCCACGACCACGGCGCTGTCCACCACACTGAGAAAATCAAAATCGCTGGCGGCGTCACCCAGACCCAGAGTGTGGATGGTTCCGAATTGCTGCCGGTAGAGCTCAATCAGCCGGCTCACGGCCGCGCCCTTGTCGTTGTCGCCCATCAAGTGGTGGAAGCGGCCGTCCTCCTGCCAGCGCAGTCCGCGCTGTTGCAGCCAGCGGAAGAACCGCTCCCGCTGCTTGGTGGTGCCCTTCCCCAGCAGGAAGGGCTCGTCATATTCGCGCTTGCGGGCCAGGCGGGCGGCGGCGCGGTTCGTCCCCAAACAGACCGCCACTTCCTTCTCGCTCATGCGGCTGAACCCTCGCACCTCGATGCCGCTGGTCTTGGCGGCTTCGTCCAGCGCCTGCACGAGATTCTGATAGCGCTGGCCCAACTCCAGCACCTGGAAGCCCGCCTCCACGCGCGCCGTGGGCAGCGCAAAGGGAAAGTAGTTGCGGGGAATGCAGATGGCGCCGCCGTTTTCCATAACAAAGGGGTCACGGAGCCCCAGCTCTTTGCGCAGCGGCAACACTTCGGCGCGGGTCCGGCTGGTGCACAGCACCACCGGAATCCCGCGGGCGCGCAAGCCGCGCACCGCTGTCTCCGCCGGCCGCCAGCGCAAGCGATTCGAGTCCAGCAGCGTTCCGTCTATATCGGTAAAGATAATCAGACGTGCCATGTGACGGCCGACAGCTTCCCCTTTGATCGCCCCCAAGAGAGCTGCGGTACGGAGGAAGGGCTTCGGGACAAAGTTCATACTAGACCCTCCACGCGCACCAAGTCAAACGCCGCCCCGCTCACGTCAGGGTTTCGGTGACATCGCCGGGAACAGCTTTCCCGTGCGATAGGCATAGTGCAGACCCGAAAGAACCGTCAGGCCGGCGGTCAACCACAGGAGCAATTCTTTCCCCCACGGGAGCGGTTCAACCGGGAAGAGCTCCGCCGCCACCACCACCACCACCGTCATCACTTGCACGGCCGTACAGGCCTTGCCGAAAAGCGTGGGGGGGAAAGTCCGAAAGCCGGCGCCGAGGATGAACGCTAGCGCAGTCACCAGCATGAGCGCGTCCCGGCCCAGCACCAGGATGCTCAGCCACCAAGGCACGGCGCCGCGCACCGCCAGCACCACGAAGGAGGTCGAAAGCAGAAGCTTGTCGGCCACGGGGTCGAGCGTGGCGCCGAGCGGCGTGCGCTGCTCGAACCGCCGCGCCAGCAGACCGTCGAAGAAATCCGTCAGCGCCGCCGCCACCAGCAATCCCAAGGCCCAGCCGTAGTGATCGGTGAGCACCGCCACCGCAAAGAAGGGAATCAGCAGCAGGCGTAGCAGCGTCAATTGATTGGCCAGGGTGAAAATCTGCTGCCTCATGCCTGCTCTCCATGCACACGCCGTCCCGAGAAACAGCAGGGGAAGAAGCGCGATGCTCCGCCCGTTCTAGGACTCAGTGAGCTCCGTCAGATAATCCAGCACCGAGCGGCCCACCTGCCGCTCGAAAGTCTGAGCCAGGGAGGGGATGGAGCCCTGTGATTCGTCCAGGGCGATGCGCTCCACCCGCAGCATGGGATAGAAGAGCGTCGGCAATCCCACCCCCTCTTCGCTGGGATCCTTCACCTGGCGGATGAAGTCGTCGAAGGAGTTCAGGTCAATGCCGCGCACGGTGATGCCTGCCTGGTTGAGGGAGAGCAACTGGCCCCAGATCCGCTCCTTGGGGTCGTGTAGGCTGACGACAACAATCGAGTAGAGTTCCATCGCTCCACCTTTGGTCCTTCTATCCTCTCATCTCTTTCAGGTCGGCCGCCAGCCGCAACGGCGGCTCGGTCGCCTGCTGCACTTCTTCCGGCGTCACGCCGGGGGCGACTTCTTTGAGCAGCAAACCCTCGCAGGTCACCTCGATCACCACCAGCTCAGTGACAATCGTATTCACCACACCGACGCCCGTCAGCGGCAGCGTGCAGCGCTTCACGATCTTGGGCTTCCCCTTGGCGGTGTGCTCCATGGCCACGATCACCCGCCGGGCCCCCGCCACCAAGTCCATCGCGCCACCCATCCCCTTCACCATCTTGCCGGGGATCATCCAGTTCGCCAGGTTGCCTTTCTCATCAACCTCGAGTGCCCCCAGGATGGAGAGGTCAATGTGCCCTCCGCGAATCATAGCAAACGAATCGGCGCTGGAGAAATAGGCCGCCCCGCGGACCTCGGTCACTGTCTCCTTGCCGGCACTGACCAGATCGGGGTCTTCGTCCCCTTCGAACGGCCATGGCCCGATGCCCAGCAGTCCGTTCTCGGATTGCAAAATCACCTCCATCCCGGCGGGAATGTAGTTCACCACCAGCGTGGGCAGGCCGATCCCCAGGTTGACGTAGTAGCCGTCGCGCAGCTCCTGCGCCACGCGTCGGGCGATCAGCTCTCGGGCCGCTTCTCCGCTTAGTCCGGGCATCGCCTAGGCACTCCGCGGCCGCACCGTGCGCCGCTCAATGCGCTTCTCGTAATTCGTTCCCTGAAAAATCCGGTTTACATAAATACCGGGCGTATGCACGCCGCCCGGCTCGAGTTCCCCCAGCTCCACCAGTTCCTCCACTTCAGCAATCACCATATCAGCCGCGGTCGCCATCACCGGATTGAAATTCCGCGCCGTCTTGCGATACACGAGGTTCCCCCAGCGGTCTCCCTTCCAGGCCTTGACGAAGGCGTATTGCGCCCGCAGCGGCTTCTCAAACACATACATTCTACCTTCGATTTCACGCGTCTCTTTGCCCTCGGCTATCGGTGTCCCGAACCCGGTGGGGGTGAAGAACCCGCCCAGACCCGCGCCGCCGGCGCGCATGCGCTCGGCGAAAGTTCCCTGCGGGACCAGCTCCACCTCGAGCTCGCCGCTCAGCACCTGCTGCTCGAAAAGCTTGTTCTCGCCTACGTAGGTGGAAACCATCTTCTTCACCTGCCGCGTCTGCATGAGCAGGCCGATGCCGAAGTCATCCACGCCGGCGTTGTTGGACATCACCGTGAGTTGCCGGATGCCCTTGCGCCGCACCGCCGCAATCAGATTCTCGGGAATCCCGCACAGGCCGAACCCGCCCATCATAATGGAGGCGCCGTCGGGAATGTCCCGGATCGCCTCCTCGGCGTTCGCCACGACTTTATTCATCGCTTCTCCTCTCCGCTCGCGGCTCTTCCTTTCAGCGATTGGACTAGCCGCGCCGCGGCCGCGAGCGCTCGCGCGGGGCGCTTGTGGCGCTCGCAGCACTCGACCAGAGCGCTGCCCACCACCACACCGTCCGCCACGCCCTCGAGCGCCTGCACCTGCTCCCGCCGGGCAATCCCAAAACCCACCGCCACCGGCAACCGCGTTACCCGGCGCACCCGGGCGACCAACTTTTTGACTTCGGCGGGCACATCGGCGCGCACGCCGGTGGTGCCGCGGCGCGAAATTACGTATACAAACGCATTACAATGGCGCACAACGGCGCGCAAACGCGCGGCCGTCGAGGTGGGCGCGGCCAGAAAAACGGTGTCGAGCGCGCGGGGGCGCGCCCGCCGCATCGCCTTAACGAATCCGCCGGCCTCTTCGGGCGTGAGGTCGGTGATGAGCACTCCATCCACGCCAGCCGCCGCGGCGCGCGCGGCGAAGCGCTCCACGCCCAGTTGCAGCACCGGATTGTAATAGCTGAAAATCACCAACGGGATATCGCTCCTGCGCCGAATTCTTGCCGCCAGCTTCAGCACCTCACTCAATGTCGTCCCGGCGCGCAAGGCCCGCTCGCTGGCGCGCTGGATGACCGGCCCGTCGGCAATCGGATCCGAGAACGGCACGCCCAGCTCGACGACGTCCGCGCCCGCCGCGGCTAACTGTAGCACTAACGCTTCGCTAAACTTCAGGTTGGGGTCGCCCGCCGTTATGTACGCCACCAGCGCCGACCGTCGCGCGCGGCGTGCGGCCCGGAAGGCAGCCTGCAAACGACCGGGGACTTCGGCCACGTGCCTCCGCCGCGGGTTCTTCTTCGCCTTTTTCCTTCGAGGCATCGTCTCACTTCCGGCGCGAGAGGTGCCGGGCCAGAATGTCCATGTCCTTGTCGCCGCGGCCGGAGAGATTCAAAACCACAATTTCGTTTTTGCGCAGGCGTGGGGCGCGCTTGATGAGCTCAGCCAGCGCGTGCGCGGGCTCAAGGGCTGGGATGATGCCCTCCTGCTCCGCCAGCACCCGCGCCGCCTCCAACGCTTCCTCATCGCTCGCCGCGGTGTAGCGCACGCGGCCGCACTCCGAGAGGTAGGCGTGCTCCGGCCCCACGGCGGGATAGTCGAGCCCGGCCGAAACCGAATGCGTCGTCGAAATCTGCCCGTGCCGGTCCTGCAAAACATAGGTGTAAGTCCCGTGCAGCACGCCGGGACGCGCTCCGTTTCGTCCCGCCCCCATCCGCGCCAGCCGCGCGGCATGCTCGCCCAACCGCGGCCCGCGCCCGCCAGCCTCCACTCCGACCATCTTCACGCCCGGCTCGCGCAGAAACTCGTAGAACAAGCCGATGGCGTTAGAGCCGCCGCCCACGCAGGCCAACAGCCAGTCGGGCAGGCGCCGCTCGGCGCGCAGTATTTGCCGACGCACTTCGCGCCCGATCACCGCCTGGAAATCGCGCACCATCTGCGGGTAGGGATGCGCGCCGCACACCGAGCCCAGCAGGTAGTGCGTGCGTTCGACGTTGGTCACCCAATCGCGCATGGCTTCATTGATGGCGTCTTTGAGCGTCCGGCTGCCGGCTCCCACGGCCACCACTTCCGCGCCCAGCCAACGCATCCGCGACACATTCAACGCCTGCCGCGCCATGTCTTCCTCGCCCATGTAGACCGTGCAGCGCAAACCCAGCCGGGCCGCCACCGTCGCCGTGGCCACGCCGTGCTGTCCCGCCCCGGTCTCCGCAATCACGCGGCTCTTGCCCATGCGCACCGCCAGCAGCCCTTGGCCCAGACAGTTGTTGATCTTGTGGGCGCCGGTATGCAGCAGGTCTTCGCGCTTGAGATAAATCCGCGCCCCGCCCAGATGGTTCGTCAGGCGCTCGGCAAAGTAGAGCGGCGTGGGCCGCCCGGCGAAGTCGGCCAGCAGGCCCGCGAGAGCGCGCGTGAATCGAGGGTCCCGCCGCGCCTGCCGGTAGGAGCGCTCGAGCTGCTCCAGCGGGGCCATCAGCGTCTCCGGCACAAAACGCCCGCCAAAAACTCCGAAGTGGCCGCGCGCATCGGGCCAAGAGTGCTGAGTCGGGCGCGGCATAGTTAATGACTGTGCTTCTCGGCGGGCTTTTCCTTCGCCAGGCTGCGCAGGAAGTTCACCAGGTGCCAGCGCTGGGCCGGCGTCAGCTTGTCCTTGAACGCCGGCATCAACTCGCGCCCCGTGCTCAGCTTCCAGAAAATTTCTCCGTCCGTCATCTCGCTCATCATGTGGGCGTCGGTGAAATCAGCCGGGTCAAGCGGCAGCTTGTCACGCCACGGCCCTTGGCCGTCGCCTTTTTCTCCGTGGCAAACCAAACAGTGGAGCAGATAGAGCCGCGCGCCTTCCCACACCGACTCGGGGCTGACGGCGACAGGATTCTTGCGCTTCTTCGCCGCCGCGGGCATCGGCCAGGGTTTGCCGCCGTGCGGCCAAGCGAGGCATGACGCCACCAACGCCGCCAGAACCGCGGCCACGACGCGTCTCATGCCAGCTTGGCTCCTTTGGCCCGCTCGATGAATTCCCGCAAGCGCGCGTGGTCTTTCTTGCCGGGTTCCTTCTCCACGCCCGTGCAAACGTCCACGCCGTAGGGCCGCCCCTGGCGGATGGCCGCGGCGACGTTTTCTACCGTCAGTCCACCGGCCAAGAAAACCCAGCCGTAGGGGCCGGCTCCTTGCGCCCACACACAGTCGAAGGTTTTCCCTGTGCCGCCGCGCTGGCCCTTGACGTCGGCGTCGAGCAGAAAGGTGGAAACGCCTTTGTAGCGGCGCAACTGCTCGGGATAGAAGTCGGGGCCGACGCGAAGGGCTTTGATGACTGTTAGATGATGCGTGGTCAGGGCTGTTGTCTCCTCGGGGCTCTCCTCGCCGTGCAGTTGCACAGTGCGGATTCCTGTCTTGCGGGCCAGGGTTTCCAGGTGCGCGCGCGGCTCGTTGACGAACACCCCCACCGGCGTCACCAACGGCGGGAGCTGGGCGATGATCTTGGCGGCCCGGCGCGGCTCGACAAACCGCGGGCTCTTCAGCCAGAAATTGAAGCCCAGCGCGTCTGCCCCCGCCGCCACCGCCACCAGCGCGTCTTCCAGGTTGGTGATGCCGCAGATTTTTACGCGCACCATTTAGCCGGCCTCCGAAGTCACGAGCGCCCGCAACACGCTGGCCGGCTCGGCCGCCTGCATCAGAGCCTCTCCGATAAGAAAGGCATCGAAGCCGGCTCGTCGCAGCTTTTCCAGGTCTTCTCGCCGGCTGAGGCCACTTTCGCTCACCGCCACGCAGTCTTCCGGCAGGGCTTCGATCAGCCGCAGTGAGGTTTCCAGGCTGACTTCAAAGGTTTTCAAGTTGCGGTTGTTCACGCCGATGACGTTGGCGCCCGCGGCCAGGGCGCGCTCCAGCTCCTCCGCCGTGTGGACCTCGACCAGCGCCGCCATCCCCAACTGCTGTCCCAGCGTAATCAAAGAGCGAAGCTCGCCGCCGGTGAGAATGGCGGCAATCAGCAAGAAGGCGTCGGCGCCCGCGGCCCGCGCTTCGTAGAGCTGATAGGAGTCGAAGAGAAAATCCTTGCGCAGCACCGGCAGGCCGGAAACTTTCCGTGCCAGCGTCAAATCCTCCAGCGAGCCCTGGAAAAAATCGGGCTCGGTGAGCACGGAGAGCGCGACCGCGCCGGCTTGCTCGAGCGCCGGCGCCAGCGCCGCCGGGTTGTAAGCCGCCCGCAGCACGCCGCGCGAGGGGGAGGCTTTCTTCAATTCAGCGATGACGTTGAGGCCGTCGCGGCCGAGCGCGGCAGCGAAGTCGCGCGGCGGCGGGGCCACGGCCGCGCGCTCCTCGAGCGTTGCCACCGAGGTGGTGCGCTTGAGTTCGGCCAGCGCGCGCCGGCGCGCGCTCACCATGCGTTCCAGGATGTCGGCGGTCTGTGCTTGCGATGGACCCGCCACAGTTGCGCCTCCGTCCTGCGGGGAAACTTCGTATGCTAGTGCCGTTCCAACTTTTTGCCGAAGAAGCATTCTACGCGAAAGCA
>CAYTXK010000023.1:6418-17729 GCA_964441645.1 uncultured Acidobacteriota bacterium | reverse complement strand
GCGCTACGAGAAGTTCCACGCCGTCACCTACACCGATGAAGCGTTGTCCTACGCCGTCTTTCATTCCGCCCGCTACATCCCCGACCGCTACCTGCCCGATAAGGCCATCGACCTGATTGATGAAGCGGGCGCCCGGGTCAAGCTCCGCCAGAGCACTTTGCCCGAAGAAGTTACCGAGATTCAAAAGCGCATCAAGTTCATCACCCACCGTATGGAAGCCGCCATCGCCAACCACGAGTTCGAGAAGGCGCGCTTCTATTCGGACGAAGAGCGCAAGGAGCGCGAAAAGCTCCGCCAGTTGCGGGAAAAATTGAATTTGGACGAGTCGGTGAGCGGCAACGTTACCCGGGCGGACATCGAAGAGGTGGTGTCGCGCTGGACCGGCATCCCGGTCACCTCCATCAAGGAAGAAGAGATGGCCAAGCTGATGCGCATCGAAGAAGAGCTGCACAAGCTGGTCGTCAGCCAGGACCAAGCCCTCTCCGCCATGGCGCGGGCCATCCGCCGCAGCCGCGCCGGATTGAAGGCCCCGGGGCGGCCGGTGGGTTCCTTCCTCTTCCTGGGCCCGACCGGCGTGGGCAAAACGGAAGTGGCGCGGCAGCTGGCGGCCTTCCTCTTCGGCAGCGAGAAGTCGCTCATCCGTTTCGATATGTCGGAGTACATGGAGAAGCACGCGGTCTCGAAACTCATCGGCGCCCCGCCGGGCTACGTGGGCTACGAGGAAGGCGGGCAGCTCACCGAGCGCGTGCGCCGCTCGCCCTATTCCGTGATCCTGCTCGATGAAATCGAGAAGGCTCACCCCGATGTTTTCAACATCCTCTTGCAGGTCTTCGAAGACGGCCAGCTCACCGACGGCCTGGGCACCACCGTGGACTTCAAGAACTCCATCCTCATCATGACCTCGAACATCGGGGCGCGCTATTTGCAGAAGAAACCCAGCCTGGGCTTCACCGCCCCCGACGAGGAGCAAACCCGCCAGAAGACGGAAAACATGATTCTGGGCGAGGTCAAGCGTGTCTTCAACCCGGAGTTTCTGAACCGGCTGGATGAAGTCATCATCTTCAACGCCCTGGGCGACGACGACCTGCTCAAGATCATTGACCTCCTGATCGAGCAGATCAACGATACCGTGGCCCACCGCGGCGTCAGCTTGCAGATGACCCTGGAGGCGCGCACCTGGGTGCTGGAAAAGACCTGCACTGACCGCTCCTACGGCGCCCGGCCCCGCGGCGTGCTTTGCAAAAGTACGTGGAAGACCCGCTCTCCGAGCAGCTCATCTCCGGCCAGGTACAACCCCCGGCGACGCTGGAGGTGATTGTCGAGAACGAACGCCTGGGACTTCGGTCGGTATTGGAACCTTCCGCGGCTGTGCGCTGAGAGAGCGGTCGTGGACACTCGCAGACAGACGGTGGGGCTCCTCGCCGTCTGCCCTTTAGGTCAGGGGTAGCTCGAATCTCCTTGGCACTGATATCTTTCAAAGCCTCCGCTTTCCCCGCCCGAGGGCGGCGGCCCGCCTTGGTGTGCGCCGGTCTGCTCCTGGTGCTGGCCGCCGGACTGGTCGCCCGCGCTCAACCCCAGCCCCTCATTGAAGACATCGTCTGGGACGGCCTGCGGCGCATTCCCCGCGACACCATGAACGCCCGCATCATTTCCAAGAAGGGCGACCCCTACAATCCGGAAGTGCTGAAGCGGGACTTCCAGGCGGTCTGGAACACCAATTTCTTCGAGGACGTGCGGCTCGAAGTCGAAAACGGCGAGACGGGCAAGGTCATCCACTTCATTGTGCAGGAGCGACCGCTTATCCGCCGGATTACCTACGACGGGCTGAAGTCGGTGCAGGAGTCCGAAGTGCTGGAAGCCTTCCGGCAGCAACGGGTGGGCCTGACGGTCGAGATGCAGTACGATCCCACCCGCATCCGTCACGCCGAAGTGGTGCTGAAAAACCTGCTAAGCGAGCGCGGGCGTAACTTCTCCGATGTGACCCACGACACCCGCCGCATCCCTCCTAACGCCGTCATCTTGACCTTCCTGGTGGAAGAAGGGCCCAAGGTGAAAGTCGGCCGGGTGCGCTTCGACGGCAACCGGCGTTTTTCCGACCGGCGGCTCCTGCGGGCCATGAAGAACTCGCGGCCCTACGGCATCCCCGGCGTTCTCGGACTGTTCGCCAAAACCTATAACAGCAACAAAATGCAGGAGGATTTGGAGCGGGTCCGCGAGCTCTATCAGGAATACGGCTACTTCCGGGCGATTGTGCACCCGCCCGACACCCGCTACCGCGACACCGAGCCCTGGTTCCCACTCGACCTGATTCCCTGGTGGTTCAAGCCCGGCAAGGCGGTCCACCTTCGCATCCCCATCGAAGAGGGCCCGCGCTACCGTATGGGGGAGCTGAAAGTCCGCAGCGCCACCGGCAGGGACGCCGACCTGTTTTTCCATCCCGACTTTCTCAAGGCGAATTTCCCTTTGCGCAAGGGCCAGATCTTCAACGTCAAGAGGATTCGCGACTCGCTGGAGAACTACCGCAAGCTTTACAGCGAGTTCGGCTACATCAACATGACCACCGTGCCGGAAACCGAGATTGACGACCTGACGCGCACCATCGACATGACGCTGGAGTTCGAGCCCAACAAGCAGTTCTTCGTCAATCGCATCGAGTTCGTCGGCAACACCACCACCCGCGACAAAGTCATCCGCCGCGAAATACTGCTCGACGAAGGCTCCATCTTCAATTCCCGCCTCTGGGAGCACAGCGTCCTGCGCCTCAATCAACTCGGCTACTTCGAGGAACTGAAGCCCGAAAACGCCGAGGTGCAGCAGAACGCCGAGGAAGGCACCATCGACCTCACCCTCAAAGTCAAGGAGCGCGGCAAGAACACCATCGGGCTGACGGGCGGAGCCAGCGGGGTGCTGGGGAGCTTCGTCAATCTGAGCTATTCGACCAACAATTTCCTCGGCCTGGGCGAAACCCTGAATTTCCAGGTGGAGATGGGCGACCGCAGCCAGTCGGTGACCTTCGGGTTCGTCGAGCCCTATCTGTGGGATCGCCCCTTGCAGGCGGGCTTCACCGTGTTCACCCGGCGCTTCAAGTTCAATCAGGCCCGCGAGACCGCCTTGCTGACCGGGCGGCTGGTCCTCGACCCTCTCATTCAGAATCGCCTCCTCAACTACCTCCAAGAATCCACCGGCTTCACGCTTTTCGCCAGTTATCCCCTGAAACGTCGCCGCTTCACGCGCGTGGGCCTCTCCTACGGGCTCTCGACCAGCGACGTCAGCTGCGGCACCGACTCCTGCACCAACCTTTTCGAGAGCTTGAGTTTCCGCCAGATTGGAGGGCAAAACGCCCTCAACGGCATCATCTCCAGCCGCGTGACCCCCACTTTCCTCTACAACTCCACCAACCATCCCTTGTTCCCCACCACCGGTTGGAGCATCTACGTGGCCACCTCCCTGGAAGGCGGGCCGCTGGGCGGCAATCAGAAGAGCTTCCAGCCGACTTTCGAGATCAAGCATTTCCGCCCCATCAACCACGGGCGCAACACCCTGGCCTTCCGCTTGCTGGGCAGTTTCGTCACCGGCTTCGGCGACCGCGTGCCCTCGCCCTTCAACCGCTTCTACATTGGCGGGGAAGATACGGTGCGGGGCTTCAACATCCGCGCCATCAGCCCCCTGGCCTATATACCAGTGGCCACCTCGGTGCCCGTGCTGTTTGTCGACCCCACGCGCCTGGACGCCAACGGCAACCCGCTGCTGCGCAGCACCACCGTGAGCGTGCTCAGCCGCACCATTACCTTCCCCGGCGGCGACACCGAGCTGGTGGGAAACTTCGAGTACCGCATCCCCATTGTCGGGCCGGTCACCATCGCTGCCTTCCTCGACGCCGGCCTCAGCGGCGTGTTGCGGCGCTCGCAATTGCGGTTGAACCCCGAAGCATTACAACCAATTCTCGAAGTGTTCCCCAACGCGCAGATCAGCGAACGCCTCGAGTTGGTTCCCGGCACCAATAACAAGATCCGCACCTCCGCCGGCATGGAGTTGGTGGTGATGGTTCCGATCTTCAACGCCCCCTTCCGCCTCTACTGGGCCTACAACCTCACCCGGCTGAGCGAGCAGATCAAGATCCCCATGGGCCAATTCAACCCGCCCTGCGATACTTTGCCCCCGGGGGTGTGCGAAACCCAGGTCATCCCCTTCCTGAATCTCGCCTTCCAGGAGCGCACCCTCAGCTTCCAGGAGCGGCTGCGGGCCATTCAATTCACCGTGAGCCGGACTTTTTAGGGCGGGCGGGATAACCGTTGCCGTTTTCCGCCGTCAAACGTATAATTACAGGGTTTCAGTTGGCCCTGAAAAGAAGGAGTAAGTGCATGCGTACTCTTCGGATGATGATATCTCTGCTGGCGATTGCCGCCCTGGCAGCCCTTCCCCTCCCGGCGCAAAAATTCGAGTCCGTCCCTCAGGCCAAGCCCGCCGACGCCGCGGCTGTCCCCGGGGTGAAAATCGGCGTGCTGAATCTCCAGGCCGCCGTAACCCTGACGCAGGAAGGAAAGAAGGCTTCTGAAGAACTGCAAGCCAAGTTCGGCCCCCGCAATGCGGAGTTGCAAAAGCTGGTGGACGACGGGCGGGGACTGGAAGAGCAGTTGCGCAGCCAGGAGCGCACTCTGAGTGACGAGGCTCGCGCCCAGTTGCTGCGCGACCTGGAGCTGAAACGCAAGATGGCTACCCGCCTTCAGGAGGACCTTCAGGAGGAAATGCAGGACGCCCAGTCGGAAGTGGCCAACCGCATCCTCACCAAGATGGACCCCGTCATCAAGCGCTTTGCGACCGAAAACAGCTTCGACCTCATTATTACCAGCGGCCCCAACGGCCCCGTCGTTTTCGCTACCGCCCCGGTGAACATCACCCAGGGCATCATCAATCTCTACGACCAGACCTATCCGGTGCAGACGGCGGAGAAGAAGCCGCCCGCTCAGCCCGCGGCCAAGAATCCCCCCCCGCCGCAGAAGCCCCCGCAATAAAGCGACCCGCGCGGCCCCGAACCTTCGGGGTGGCCTGCGCCGTGCGAAGATTTTTCTTGCCCGTCAGCCGCGCCAACTGCTATAGTTAGCGTGGCAAGGAAAAAAAAGGACGAACGGTCCAGTGGGCGCGAGCCCACTTTTTTGTTGGGGAGCGATGGACCTGGAACACATCCGCGAAATGGTCGAACGGGTCGCTGGCTCGGAAGGTCTGGAGCTGGTGGCCGTGGAGTGGGCGGGTTCCCCTGGCCGAGGCCTGCTGCGCCTTATCATTGACCGCCCCGGCGGCAGCGTCAGCCACAAAGACTGCGAGACCGTCAGCCAGCAGGTAGGAACGCTGCTGGACGTCGAAGGCCTCATCCCCAGCCGCTATCTGCTGGAGGTGGCCTCCCCGGGCCTCGACCGCCGCCTCTACAAGCCGGCCGACTACGACCGCTTCCGCGGCCGCCGCGTCCAGGTGCGGCTGAAGCAGCGCTTGGCCGAGCTCGGCGGGCGGCGCTTCACCGCGGAACTGGAGGGATTGAGCGAAGGCACAGTCAGCTTTCGCCTCGAGGGACGCACCCTGCGCGTCCCCTACGACGACATTGAGCGCGTGAATCTGGTTCTGGAGGTCTAAGGCAAGCGTGCTATGGCGGTAAATCTCCTCGCCCAAACCATTGACCAGTTGAGCCGCGAGAAGGGCATTGACCCCGAGGTGGTGATCGCCGCCCTCGAGGACGCCCTGGTGGTGGCCGCCCGCAAGTATTACAAGACCGAAGAAGAGCTGCGCTCGGAGTTCGACCGCACCAGCGGCTCGCTCAGAGTCTATGCCGTCAGGAAAGTGGTCGAGCAGGTCACCGACCCGCTGCTGGAGATGAACCTGGCCGAGGCCCGCCGCCTCAACCCCCAGGCCGAGCTGGGGGCCGAAGTGCAAATCCCCAAGCCCACCGAAGTGCTGGGGCGCATCGCCGCCCAGACCGCCAAACAAGTCATTCTGCAAAAAGTGCGCGAAGCCGAGCGCGACATCGTCTACGCCGAATACAGCGGGCGGGTGGGCGAGTTGCTGAACTGCGTGGTCAAGCGGCAAGAAGGCCCCGAGATCATCGTCGAGCTGGGCCGCTACGAAGCCCGCTTGCCCAAGCGCGAGCAGTCGCGCCTGGAAACTTACCAGATTGGCGACCGCCTGCGCGTCGTCATCAAGGAAGTCGACCGCGCCGCCAAGGGCGCGCAAGTGGTGGTCTCGCGCGCCGACCCCGTGCTGGTGCAGCGCTTGTTCGAAATGGAGGTGCCGGAAATTTACGACGGCACCGTGCAGGTCAAAAACATTGCCCGCGAGGCCGGCGAGCGCACCAAGATCGCCGTACTCTCCAGAGACCGCGATGTCGACGCCGTGGGCGCCTGCGTGGGCATGAAAGGCATGCGGGTGCAGTCCATCATCCGCGAGCTGCGCGGCGAGAAAATCGACATCATCGAGTGGGACGAAGACCCGGTCTCCTTTGCCACCAACGCCTTGAGCCCCGCCAAGGTCTCGCGGGTCACCGTGGTTGACGCCCAGGCGCGGCATCTCGAGGTCGTCGTCGAAGACAGCCAGCTCTCCCTCGCCATCGGCCGCAAGGGCCAGAACGTCCGCCTGGCCTCCAAGCTCCTCGACTGGCACATCGACATCAAGAGCGAGGAGGAAAAGCGGCAGGAAATCGAGGCCCAGATAGCCGGCATGGCCCCCGAAGGGCCGCGCACCCTGCTCACAGAGCTGGCCGGACTGGGAGAAAAAACTCGCGAGAAGCTGCGCGCCCAGGGCATCGAAACCATCGAAGCCCTGGCCGCCATGACCCCCGAGCAGTTGATGGAGATTTCCGGCATCGGGGAAAAGATGGTGCTGCGCATCGCCGCCGCCGTCAAGGCGCACTTCGAGCCGGCGGCCGCGCCCGCCGAACCCGAGGCGGCTGCTGTGACCGCCCCGGCCGATTCGACCGAGCTCGTTTCCACGGACTCGGAGCCCGCCGAGAGCGCGGAAGCCGCCGACGTCACCACGGAAACCACCGGCAAGGACGACTGAGGAAGAACCGCGCGCATGGCACAGGTCCGCATCAACGAGTTGGGACGCGAGCTCGAGATCAAGCCCAAGCTCATCCTCGACTACCTTCCCCAGCTCGGCGTCACCGAAAAAAAGACCCACTCCAGCTCCATAGAGGAAGAGATCGCCGAGAAAGTCCGCGCCTACTTCCACGCCCTCGAAGCCCAGGAACAGGAAGACGCCCGGCGCCAGGCGGAAGCCAAAGCGGCCGCCAGACAAGCCGCGGCCGAGCGCGTCGCCGCAGAACGCGCGGCCGCCGAACGAGCGGTCGCCGAACGCCTGGCCGCGGAGCACGCCGCCCAGCACGCCGCCGGCCTGATTTTGCCCGAGCCTCTCGCGGGCATCCCGATGGTGCCGCGAGCGCCCGCCCCCGGCGGGGCGCGCACCCTTGCGCGGCCGGCCGCGCCCATTGCGCCGGTCGCCGTGGCCCGTCCTCTTGCGGCCCGTCCGGCAGCGGCTCCCGCCGCCACCGCCACTGCTTCGGCTGTTCCCCAAGAAGCCCTGCCCGGTCGTGCCACGCCGCTGGTGCGCGCGACGGCTCCGGCAGTTCCCGAGCCAGGCAAGCCCATCTACGAGCGCAAGCCCACGGCCCCGCGCGCGCGCGAAGCCGGCAAAACCCATCTCGACAAACGCTTCGCCGAAGGCGAACGCAAGCTGAAGCACCCGGTGCGGGCGCGCGTGCGGCACGAGCCCGAGGACCGCAAGGCCGCAGCCGCCGCCCGCCGCGAAGCGGCGGTGGCCGAGCGCCCCGCCCTGGCCATCACCATCACCGAAGGCATGACGGTCAAAGACCTGGCCGAACGCCTCGCGGTGCGCGCCAAGGACGTCATCAAGGTCCTGATGGACCGCCGCATGCTGGCCACCATCAACCAGTCGCTCGATACCCAACTGGCCGCCGAGGTCGCCAAAGCCTTCAACGCCACCGCCTCCATCCTTTCTTTTGAAGAGGAATCGCTCCAGGAAGTGACCGTCGCCAAGGCCGGCCACGAGCGCGCCCAGCGCGCGCCGGTGGTGACCGTGATGGGGCACGTGGACCACGGCAAGACTTCGCTGCTCGATGCCATCCGTGAAACCGAGCTGACCGCGCTCGAGGCGGGCGGCATCACCCAGCACATCGGCGCCTACCAGGTGGTTTTCAACAGCCGCCCCATCACCTTCATTGACACTCCCGGCCACGAGGCTTTCACCCGCATGCGCGCTCGCGGGGCCAAGGTCACCGATATCGTGGTGCTGGTGGTCGCCGCCGACGACGGCGTGATGCCGCAGACGCTCGAAGCCATTGACCACGCCCGCGCCGCCAAAGTCCCCCTCGTGGTCGCCATCAATAAGATTGACAAGCCCGGAGCCCTCCCCGAGCGCGTCAAGAAGCAGCTGGCCGACCGCGGCCTGAACCCCGAAGCCTGGGGCGGCGACACGGTGATGGTCGAGGTCTCCGCCAAAAAGAAAACCAACCTCGACCACTTGCTGGAGATGATTCTGCTGGTGGCCGACCTCCAGGAGCTCAAGGCCGACGCTTCGCTCCCCGCCACCGGCGCCGTGCTGGAAGCGCGGCTCGACCGCGGCCGCGGCCCCGTGGCCACCGTGCTGGTGCAGGACGGCACCCTGCGCCTGGGCGATCCCTTCATCGTCGGGCCGATTTTCGGCAAGGTGCGCGCGCTCTTTGACGACCACGCCCAGCCCCTCACCGCCGCCGGCCCCGCCACCCCGGTCGAAGTCCTGGGCCTGGCCGGCTTGCCGGAGGCGGGCGACCAGTTCCAGGTGGTGGCCGACGAGGTGAAAGCCAAGCAGGTGGCCGCCTACCGCGAACAGAGGCTGCGCGAAGCCGCCCTGGGGGCCAGCCGCCGCCTGACGCTCGAACAGTTGCACCAGCAGCTCCAGACCGGCGAGGTCAAGGAGTTGCCGCTCATCCTCAAGGCCGACGTGCAGGGCTCGGTCGAGGCGCTCAGCGACCAGTTGGACAAGATGGCCACCGACAAGGTCAAGATCAAGATTATCCACAGCGGCGTGGGCGGTATCAGCGAGACCGATGTGCTGCTGGCCTCGGCGTCCAACGCCGTCGTCATCGGCTTCAGCGTCCGCCCCGAGCGCAAGGTCGCCGACCTGGCCGAGCACGAAGGCGTGGATATCCGCCTGCACAACGTCATCTACGAAGTGCTGGATGAGATGCAGCGCGCTCTCACCGGCCTGCTCGAGCCCACCGTCAAAGAAACTATTCTCGGCCGCGCCGAAGTGCGCGAGGTCTTCCGCATCCCCCGCGTGGGGGCGGTGGCCGGCTGCTACGTCACCGAAGGCAAGCTGGTGCGCGACGCCGGCGTGCGCGTGGTGCGCGACAGCGTGGTCATCTACCAGAGCAAGCTCGCCTCGCTCCGCCGCTTCAAGGACGACGTCAAGGAAGTCGCCACCGGCTACGAGTGCGGAGCCACCGTAAGCAATTTCGCCGACGTCAAAGTGGGCGACGTGCTGGAAGTGTTCCACGTCGAGAAAATCGTCTCCGCCGCGGCGGTGGCAGCGGGATCCTCGGGGATTTCAGCAGTACCGACAGTGTCAAAAAGCTCCGGCTAGGTCCGCCGGGTAACCACGCCTATGGTCGTCGGTCTGCTCACGCTGGAAATTCACCTGCCCTACGCCCACTCGCTCAAGGACAAGCGCCAGGTGCTGCGCAGGCTCAAAGAGCGCCTGCGGGCCCGCTTCAACGTGGCCGTCGCCGAGCTCGACCACCAGGACACCTGGCAGCGCGCCTCGGTCGGCGTGCTCTCGCTCAGCAACGACAAGCTCCACGTGGCGCAACTGCTGGAAGCCGCCTCCGCCGAGGCCGACAACATCCTCGGCGACGATGTGACCGAAAGCCACATCGAGTATCTTTAGCCCGTTCCGCCGTGGCCCATTCCAAGGTGGAATGACTCGAGGGGAAACGCCTATGCCCGTCCCCGGACGCCGCCCGCAACGCCTCGGCGAGCAAATCCGCGAGGAGATTAGCAGCCTCCTGCTCACCGAGCTGAAGGACCCGCGCATCGGCTTCACCACCATCATTGGCGTGCGGGTCACGCCCGACCTGCGCCAGGCCCGCGTCTCGGTAAGCGTGCTGGGCACGGCCGAAGAGCAGCAGCGCACGCTCGAAGGTCTGCGCGCCGCCGCCGCCTTCATCCGCCGCACCCTCGTCCATCGCCTCCAGGTGCGCCGCATTCCCGACCTTGAGTTCACCCTCGACCGCACCGAAGAGCGCGCCGCGCGCATCGATGAGCTGCTCCGCCAGGTGAAACCTACCGACGCCGGGCCGGAAGAAAAGAGTTGAGGGAATCAGCGTGAACCCTTCGCCTGTCCGGCTCACCAGTAGCGGCGCCCTGGTCATCAACAAGCCCCGCGGCCTCACCTCGCACGATGTGGTCATGCGAGTCCGCCGCCTGCTGCGCGAGCGCGCTGTCGGCCACCTGGGCACGCTCGACCCCATCGCCACCGGCGTGCTGCCGCTGCTCGTGGGCGCGGCCACCCGTCTGCAACAGTTCTACCGCGCCCGCCGCAAGCGGTATGAGGGCCGCATCCGCTTCGGCTTCGCCACCGACACCTACGACGCCGACGGCCACGCCCTGGGGCCCGACTGCGCCCCCACGCTCACCCGCGAGCAGCTTGAGCCGCTGGTCGGCGAGTTTGTCGGCCCGCTCCGGCAGACCCCGCCGCCCTACTCCGCCAAGAAAGTCGGCGGCGTGGCGGCGCACGAGCGCGCGCGGCGGCGGGAAAAGTTCACCCTGCAGCCCATCGAGGTCGAGGTCTACCGCTTCGAGCTCACCCGCGTGGAGGGCGCGCTAGCCGATTTCATCATCGAATGCGCCGCCGGCACCTACATCCGCAGCCTGGCCCACGACCTCGGCCAGCGCATCGGCGGCGGCGCGCACCTGATCCAAATCTGCCGCACCGCCTCGGGCGAATTCACCCTCGAGCAGTCGCTCACCCTCGAAGCGCTCGAAGAAGCCGCGCGCGAAGAGCGCCTGCCGCAGGTGCTCATCCCCCTGAACGAGCTGCTGACAGATCTGGCGGTGGCGGTCGTCAACGCTTCGCTCGAGCACCGCCTCCGCCACGGCGGCCGCATTGAGCTGACCGATTCGCAAATTCAGCCCGGCCGCCTCGAGGCTCCCATCGACAGCGAATCCTGGAAGCCCTTCCGGCTGCGCCTGCTGAACCAGCAGCAGCAACTCGTCGCCATCGCCCAGGCGGTCGTGCCCCGCGTTTTCCAGCCCATCGTCGTCCTGCAAGA
>CAYTXK010000023.1:0-6408 GCA_964441645.1 uncultured Acidobacteriota bacterium | reverse complement strand
CTCACAGTAGGCGGATTGGTAGCGGCGAGGAATTCGTCCTCTGAATTCCTCGTCGGCTTTCACTTCTCGCTTGGCGGCTCCGGTTGCGGCTGTGGGGGCGGCGGCTGCTGTTGCGGAGGTTGTGGCTGGGGCTGCTGCGGTTGCGGCTGCTGGGGCGGCGGCGCCGCAGCCGGTTGAGGGCCGACAGGGGCGAAATCCTTTTCCGTTCCCAGATACAGCGAGCGCGCCGTTAGTAGGTCGGGGGGCGGCAGCCGCGTCAGCCGCGGGGTAACCACCAGCAGAAATTCCGTTGTCTGCGTGCTGGGCGACGTGTGACTGAAGAGATTCCCGAGAATCGGTATCCGCCCCAGCAGCGGCCAGCCAGTGCGCCGCTTCACCTCGTCCGAGCGCCGCAGCCCGGCCACCAGCATCGCTTCCCCCGCCTTCAGCCGTACCTGCTGATCGAGCGTCCGGTTGACCAAGACCGGGATGCCGTTGATCTCCTGCCCCGACAGCGCCAACTGCTCGATCTTGAGGTCGAGCGTGACTTCGCGCCCCGGGTGCAGCCGCGGGTTGACCACAATTTTCGCCCCCAGGTCTTCGTAGCGCACCGCCGGCACCGCCGGCTGGAACAGCCCCCGCCGGATCAGCTCTTGCAGCACTTCGGGAATGAAGATGGAGCTGAAGGTCGTAAAAGTAACCGGGAAGCGCTCGCCGATGAACATTGTCGCTTCCTGCCCGGCGCGCGCCCGCAGGCTGAAGCGCCGCCAGCCGCGCGTGACCCGCGCCAGTTGCATCAGCCGCAGCTCCGCCCCCGGCAGGTTCAAGGCAAACCGCGTGCCCCCGCCCCCAAACAGGATGAACGGCGGAATGGCAGTGGAAAGCTGGCTGGGGTCGGTGATGCCGCTCGAGAGCGCCGACTGCAGGCCCGCCTGGGTCAGCGCCTCCGGCAGCAGGTTGTGGTCAATCAGGAAACGGATAACTTCGAAGAGGTCGTCAATATTGCTCGGCACCAGCGCCCCGGCGCCCAGGTGCACGGCGATGGCGCGGTCGGGCGGCACGATCCCGAGGTCGAGCGCCCGGTTACGGTCTACCTCCAACACCAGCACCTCGAGCCAGATTTCCCCCGGGTCGTCCGGCAACTGCTTCAGCAATTCTTCCGCTACCGCCAACCGGTAGGGAGTGTCGAACACGGTGAGCGAATTGGTGCGCACGTCGGCACGGATGCGGCGGACGTCGAGCAAATCGCGCAGCAGCCGCGCCGCCTCGTTCAATTCCTCCGGCGAGCGGCCCAGGCGCGCAAACGTCTTCTCCACCTGCGGCGTATAAAGTTGGCGCTTGTCCGGCGTGTCAGGCGCCACGATGACTTTGCCCGTGGCCTCCACCACCCAGAAGGCATTCGCCAGCATCGCCCCCACCCGCAGCGCGCCCGCGAAGTCCACCTCGCGCAGCGTGATGTCCAGCCTCCGCGCCCCCAGCTCCGGGTCCACCTCCACCTTGACCCCGAACTGCTCCCCCAACTGCGTGAACACGATGTTGGCCGGGCCTTTGAGCGGCACTTCCGCCCGCGGCTGCGTGGCCGGGAGCGCAGCCGGCGGAGCGGCCGCCAGCGCGCCGGCGAAGACCAACAGGCCAACAAGCAGACTGGCAACGCGTAGTCGTGCTGAGCCAAACATGGGAGCCGCTATCTTAGGGTCCCACCGCCTTGCCCCGCAAGTACGGCTGAAACAAATTGACGCCCGCCCCCGGCGTGGCTAGGATGGCGGGCAACCGAGGTGCAGGAGGGACAGATGACCACCAAGGCTCCTAAAAAAACCAAGGCCGTCTGCATGCTTTGCGGCAAGCCCTCCGGCAAGAGCATCTGCGACGCCTGCGCCCAACGCGTCCAGTCCGAGCACCTCGACAAAAAAATCAAGCGCGACAAAGGCCAAGACTAACCCCCGTTTTCCTCTGCGCCCTCTGCGCCTCTGCAACGGTCCCCTCTCTTTCTCTGCCCCGTCTGCCTGTCGCTAGCGATGCTCGAGCGCTGGGAAGCCAGCGCCGACACCCGCGAGAAGAAAGAGGACGAGGCCGCCACCCACGCCGAGAGTCCCGACCGCGATTGACGCTCCGCCTGCCCGCGCCTACAATAGTCATTCATCCCCTCAGGGAGAAAGTGCCGATGCTCGACGCTCCGCCGCCGGAAGCCCTTACCTTCGATGACGTCTTGCTGATTCCGGCGCGCTCGGGCGTGCTCCCCGCCGAAGCCGACACCACCACCTGGTTCACGCGCCGCGTGCGGCTGAACATTCCCGTCGTCAGCGCCGCCATGGACACGGTCACCGAGTCGCGCCTGGCCATTGCCCTGGCGCGCCAGGGCGGCATCGCCGTCATCCACCGCAACCTGTCGCTCGAGCGCCAGGTCGAGGAAGTGGACAAGGTGAAGCGCTCGGAGAGCGGCATGATCGTCGACCCCGTCACCATCCGCCCCGACTCCACCATCGCCGAAGCCCTCGTCCTCATGGGCAAGTACCGCATCAGCGGGCTGCCGGTCACCAACGGCCACAAGCTCGTCGGTATCGTCACCAACCGCGACCTGCGCTTCCGCCAGGACACCTCGCGCCCCGTGCGCGAGGTGATGACCAAGGAGAACCTCATCACCGTGCCCGTCGGCATCAAGCTCGAAGACGCGGAACACATGCTGCAGCAGCACCGCGTCGAGAAACTGCTGGTCGTCGGGCCCAACAACGAGCTCAAAGGGTTAATCACCGTCAAAGACATCCAAAAGAAACTGCAGTACCCGCGCGCTGCCAAAGACGAGCACGGGCGGCTGCGCGTGGCGGCGGCCATAGGCGCCACGGGCGACTTCCTCGAGCGCGCCCAGGAGCTCGCCAAGCGCAACGTCGATGTCCTGGTGGTGGACACCGCCCACGGCCACGCCGAGCGCGTGCTGGCCGCGGTCACGGAAATCAAGCAGCGCCTGCCGGAGGCCCAGCTCGTGGCCGGCAACGTCGCCACCGCCGAGGGCGCGCGCGACCTCGGGCGGCTGGGCGTAGACGCGGTCAAAGTCGGCGTCGGCCCCGGCTCCATTTGCACCACCCGCGTCGTCACCGGCGTCGGCGTCCCGCAGCTCACCGCCATCGCCGAGTGCGCTCGCGCCCTGCGCGAGTTCGGCATTCCCGTCATCGCCGATGGCGGCGTCCGCTATTCGGGCGACGTCGCCAAAGCCATCGCCGCCGGCGCTTCCACCGTCATGATCGGCTCGCTCTTCGCCGGCACCGATGAAAGCCCCGGCGAAACCGTGCTCTTCCAGGGGCGCACCTTCAAGTCCTACCGCGGCATGGGCTCCATCGGCGCCATGAGCGCCGGCTCCGCCGACCGCTACTCGCAGGAATCGCCGCAGCCCAGCGCCGCCGGTGAAGACCGCTCCGAGTTCATCTCCCGCGACGGCGCCAAGCTCGTGCCCGAAGGCGTTGAAGGCCGTGTGGCAGTAAAGGGCCCGCTGGCGGCGCTGGTCGAGCAGCTCGTCGGCGGCCTGCGCAGTGGCATGGGCTACTGCGGCTGCGCCACCATCGAAGAGATGCAGCAGAAGGCCCGCTTCCTGCGCGTCACCGGCGCCGGCCTGCGCGAATCCCACGTCCACGATGTCTTCATCACCAAGGAAGCCCCCAACTACCGCCTCGAGTAAGTTCGCGAAAAAGGATGAGCGCCAGCGCCCCCCGAGAGAATTCGTCTGCCGCCCCCCGCGGCCCTTGGCTGCCTTATCTCCTGCCGATTTTTCTTTGGGTCGCTCTGGTCACGCTGCTTTCCTCCAACCTGATCCACATCAACGACCCGCTGTTGTTCCTGGTCAAGATGGCCCGGCGGCTCTTCCCGAACTTCGCCGAGCCGGGGCAGCTCAATCGTCTGAACCTCGCCCTCTGGAAGGCCGGACATGTGGCGGCCTATTTCGTGCTGAGTCTGCTGCTATGGCGGCTGTGGCGGCGCGGCCAAGAGAATTCCTGGCGGTGGTTGTGGGCTTTTCGTACGCTGGCAGTCGGGCTGCTTCTCGCGGGGCTGAACGAACTCTTCCAGTACTTCACCCCGCCGCGCACGGCGCGAGCGTCCGATATCGCTCTCGACGCTGCGGGGATTGTGCTGGCGCTCTTGCTTCTGCACCGGCAGGCGCGACGCGCGCGCACCGCCCAGGCAAACAGCTAGACGCCGGGGGGAATGCCGGTGGGACCGAGGGGCGGAGTTTCGGGCCCCGTCTCGGGCCCGGTTTCGGGCGGGGCGGCTTTCTTTTCTTTCTTTTTCGCCTTCGGCTTGAGCTCGGAGCCGAGCAATTCCAGTATGGCAATCTCGCCGCCATCGCCGCGGCGCCAGCCGGCGCGCACGATGCGCGTGTAGCCTCCGGGACGATCGGCGAAGCGCGGCGCCAACGTGGCAAAGAGCTTCTTCACCACCGGCGGATGCAAGAGAAACGCCGCCGCTTGCCGCCGCGCGTGCAAAGTGTCGCGCTTGCCGAGCGTAATCAGCTTCTCGGCCACCGGGCGCAGGGCGCGCGCCTTGGCCAGCGTGGTGGTGATGCGCTCGCGCTCCAGCAGATTGGTCGCCAGGTTGCGCAGCGTCTGGCGACGGTGCGCGGGCGCGCGGCCCATCTTCTTGTAGCCTTTGCGGTGGCGCATGCGTGTCCCCGAATCTTAGAGCGAGGGCGCCGGCTGCTCTTTGCCCTCGGGCTTGGCCGCTTCCGGCGACGGCCAGACGATGCGGCCCTGCTCGTCAATCTTCATCCCCAACTGAAGATTCATCCGCGCCAGCAGCTCCTTGATTTCGTTGAGCGACTTGCGGCCGAAGTTCTTGGTGCGCAGCATTTCTTGCTCGCTGCGCTGCACCAGCTCGCCGATGGTGCGGATGTTGGCGTTCTTCAGGCAGTTGTAGGCGCGCACGGAGAGCTCGAGCTCGTCCACCGAGCGCCCAAGATACTCCTGGCGCGGATCGTAGGACCGCTCCACGGCCGCTTCCTCGCGCGGCAGCTCCTCTTCGAAGGCGATGAAGATGCTCATGTGGTCTTTGAGCAGCTTGGCCGCCAGCCCGATCGAGTCCTGCGGCTTGAGGGCGCCGTTCGTCCAGATCTCGAGATTCAGCTTGTCGTAGTCGGTCATCTGCCCCAGGCGGGCCGCTTCCACGGCGAAGTTCACCTTGCGCACCGGCGAGTGCACCGAGTCGATGGGGATGTAGCCGATGGGCAAGTCGTCGTCGAAGTTGCGGTCGGCGCTGACGTAGCCGCGGCCATTCTTGACGCGCATCTCGATGGAGAGCTTCCCGCCCTCGCCCACCGTGGCGATGTAGGCCTTTTTGTCGAGCACCTCGACGTCGGCGTCGGTTTCGATCATGCCCGAGATGACCTCGCCCGGCTTGTCGGCAAACACGGTCACCGTCTTCACCGCCTCGGGATTGTGCAGCCGCAGCGGGATCTGCTTCAGGTTGAGAATGATGTCGGTGGCGTCCTCGATCACGCCGGGAATCGACTGGAACTCGTGCAGCACGCCCTCGATTTTGACCGCGGTGATGGCCGCGCCCTCGATGGAGCTCAACAGCACGCGCCGCAAGGCGTTGCCGATGGTGGTGCCGAACCCGCGCTCAAACGGCTGCGCCTGAAACTTCCCGTAGCGGTCAGTGAGCGTCTCCACTTCCACCGCCAACCGCTTGGGCTTCTGAAACCCTTTCCACATAATGGCTCCTTCTTCTGCTTATTTCGAATAAAGCTCGACGATCAGCTGCTCGGAGACCGGCGGCGTAATGAGCTCTTCGCGCTTGGGCAGGCTCGTGACCCGCGCCCGCAGCGCCTCGCGGTCCACCTGCAACCAGCTGGGCGTCGACTGCCGGCCGACCAGGTCGCGCGCCTGCAACACCACCGCGTTCTCCTTCATCTTGTCCTTCAAGGTGATTTCGTCGTTCACGTTCACGAGATACGAAGGGATGTTGACCTTGCGGCCGTTCACCCGCACATGTCCGTGCAGCACCAGTTGCCGCGCCTGCGGGCGCGAGCTGGCAAAGCCGCTGCGCTGCACGATGGTGTCGAGCCGCCGCTCCAGCAGCACCAGCAGATTCTCGCCCGTCTTCCCCGCGGTCCGCTCCGCCTTCTCGAACAGATTGCGGAACTGCCGCTCCAGCAAGCCGTAGATGCGCCGGGCGCGCTGCTTCATGCGCAACTGCTCGCCGTAAGCGGCGCCGGCGCGCCGCCGCGCCCGCCCGTGCATGCCGGGCGGTACGTTGCGCTTCTCGATGGCGCACTTCTCCGTGAAGCACCGCTCCCCTTTCAAGTAGAGCTTCATGCCTTCGCGCCGGCAGAGCCGGCAAACCGCTTCTCGGTATCGAGCCACTTCTCCTCCTGCCTCCTCGAGAATCTCCTACACGCGCCGGCGCTTGGGCGGCCGGCAGCCGTTGTGCGGAATGGGTGTGACGTCG
>CAYTXK010000022.1:0-18381 GCA_964441645.1 uncultured Acidobacteriota bacterium | reverse complement strand
CAGTCAGCTCGGCGGCGCTGGCGGCGGCCAGCTTGAGTTTTACTTGCTCCTCGATGGCGGCGTAGAGCTGGGCCAATCGCTCGGCCTTCGTACCTTCGGACGGCCAGGGAAGGGAGAACTTCGATTGCTCAACGACTTTGCCGGCGGCGCCGTCGTCGTGCAGTGAATAAACAACGATGGCGCTGCCGTCATCCTTTTCGACTTGGTCAACCACGCCGTAATAGGCCATGCATCCTCCTAGAGCGGCCCATGCCGGCCGCGTTCAAAGTCATCCCCCCCCGAGCCTGTGCCTCCCCCGGAGCTGCCGCCAGCCCCACCCGAATCTGAGCTGGGCGTCGCGCCTTTCACGAAGTAGGGTGGAAGATCGTATAGAGAATCGGTGACGTTCCAGATGATATCGGTAACTCCGCCCAGGCCGTCGCTGATTTCATCTCCTGGCACGTAGGCTCGCCAAATCCGGCCCGAGGCCATAGTCACAGCGTCGATTTCTAGATCTTCGTTCGATTTCGAAGCGTTGGTGGCCTCCGACCACACGAAGACATTCAGCTTGTCGGGCACGGCGATGTCAGTACGGAGCTGAAAAATGGCGAAGCGGATAACAAAAGTGTTGCCGAGGGTGCTGGCCGGGATGGTGGCGTCGAAGTCGGTGCCGTCGGAGCGGTTGTAATCCTGGGCGTCAGAATCAATCTTGAACTTGATCTGCTTATTGTAAGTGCCGCTGGCCCCGCTGTGGCGCACCGAGACCGCCACCACCACGTACTGGCCGGGCTTGAAGACTTTCCCCAAGTTGCGCCACAGGGTGCGGATGCCGATTTTATCCACGGTCGAAGTCTTGGTTTTGACTTTGACCTTATCGTTGGTCAGATCGTGCTCGAGGTCGGTCGTCCAGGCCGGCGGTCCGGCCCCAGTGTTGGAATAGCCCTGGAAGAATTTCGGTCGGGTCGTCCCTTCCTGGCCAGAAACGCCGGCGCGGAAGAATCCGCCATTCATCAGCACGTTGGGCATAGGCTGGGAATTGGGGGCAAAGCCGCCGCCGGGATCGGGACAATTCTTGATGATTTGCTGCAAGCCGGCTGTGTCCACAAAGGCGGAGGCGTCGTATTCGGCGCCGAGAAGCTCGACAGCCCCATTCGGGTCGAGGGAGATCTCAAACAATTCGTAAGTCTTGGTCGCTGAATAATCGAGTTCCGCCGGCGCCGTCACGATGTCCCCCGGCAGAAGATCGAGTGTCCCAGCCACGCCCCCCGGGGCCCTGCCGCTGAAAATCTTGGCGGCGCCCAATGTGCGGCGTTTCAGGTATTCGGCCAGGCGTTCGGCCCGTTCCCCGGTCGAGTTGCCCAGATCAATCTGGGCAGTGATGATGCGCCCCACCTGGTCCTGATGATCCTCGTCGGCAACCTCTTTGACCTGCGGCTGGAAATCCTGGCGCACGTCGTTGCAGGACGTGCCGGAATCCAGGCTGCGGTAGCGAAATAAATACCGATTGGGGGCAGAGCGCAGGGACTTGCGGCTTAGCGCCAGGCTGGCGGGCGCCAGGCTGTTTTGGTCGAATGTCATCTGCGAGCTGCGGGTATTGTCGGCAAAGGGCGCCAGCTTGCCGCTGCGCTCGATGAGGTAGGCGCGGCCCTGGAGCAGCACCCACTCCAGCCCGCGCAGCAGGTCGGTGGAATCGACAAAAGCCCCGTGAAATTCGAAGCGGTTGACCACCTGGCCGTTAATCGTCAGGTCAACGTCGCAGAAGTCGGCCCAGTCCTTGAAGGCCTGAAAATCAATCAAGTCTTTGACCGCCTGCGGCAGCGTCTCCCCGGCTTTGCCGTTGGGAAAGAGAAAGCGCCGCAGCAGCAGATCGAGCGCCACCCAGGCCGGGTTGAAGGAATAGGAGTAGGCCGTCTGGGCGCCGGCATTATCGAACTGGCGCAGCCGCAGGGTTTTGTAGATGCCCCGGACATCGAACTCCGGGCCCGGCCAGGTGGGGTCGCGATGGACCTTGAGCGCGATATAAGCGGTGCGGGCAAAGGCCAGCAAGGGCGAAAAGCTGGAGGGGAAAAAGCTGCAAACTTTCTGATTGCGTGTTCCGGGCGAGGTTTCGATGCCATCCTCGGCATCGGTTCCCGGATGAAAGTGAAAGATGCTGGTGTCGGTGAGATCGAGTTGCAGCCCGTTGAGCCAAACGGTTTCGGCGGCGTCCCATTCGCCCTCGCCGAGCGCAATCAAGACCGTCACCGTGCCATCGGAATTCTCCCGCTCGAAGATGACGTTCCCGCCCACCAGGTGGCGCCCATAGGCGAGAGGAACCGGGCTTTCCAGTATGGCCGAAAGTAGCTCCAGCTTTAGCGTTTGACCGGCAGCGGGGAAAACGCGCTCTTGAGCGGTGTCAAGGCCTGAACTTCCGGCACTGCCCCCATGCCGCCCCGGAGGCGGGCCACCGCGAGTGGGAAACCAGGGCGGAGCTTGGCGCGGATCGGTGCCGCCGAGCGACCCTGGCCAAGGGCGTGGCGTGATCTCCCCGTCTCCCATCAAAGCACCCAGGGGCGGTCGGCACGGTCGAGGCCGCCCCCGCCGCCCCCGCCGCCGGCAGCGAAACGGCCGCCGAAATTTCGCCGTTGCAAGGGGACAAGCGTGGGGTAGCCAGCAAAAGCTCGCGTCCGCCCGCGCTCTTCGCAGGAAACAAAGTCTTTGGGGCAGGTGCGATAGAGAACTCGATATTTGTTGTTAGTCTCAGGGGCGGGCGAGAAATCCGGCTCAGCGGCGTCAATGGTGATGGTGGTGGCGGTGTTGGAGCCAATCTTGCGGTGCTGGTCGACGGCGGGGCCGCCGACAATGTAGAGCGTCTCCCCTTTGTGCTCATCGGTAACCATGGCCAGCGCGGTGTCGGTAATGGTGCGCGCGCCGGGAGTGGTCATGAGCGATTCCAGTCGGCCGCTGGCGGAAGTCAGGAGCTGCTTGGGGGCGCCAACCGCGAGGGCGAAGACGCGGAATTTCGAAGTGCCGTCGGGCGTGATATCCCAGGGATACTCGAGTGTGAAAGTTGTGGCTGTGTTGCTGAGGATTTTCCGCTTCTGGCCTTTCCCTGTGCCCGCGGTGAGGAGAGCAATGCGGCCTTGATGGGCGTCCACGGTTTCGCTCAGTGTGGTATCGCCAATGGTAGTCGAGGAGAAAACGTTGGCGGTGCGCTCGCCGAAAAAGGCTTCCGCCACGTCGCCGGCATCGACCGGGTTATAGCCGCAGGGCGTTAACCGGCCCGGGGTGGAGAACTGCCAGGGGCAGTTCTGCGAGTACAGCCGGGCATGCAGCTCAATCTGGGCGGCGTCGAGGTCGGAAATCAGGCGGAAACGCACTGCCTCGTCGGCCTCCTCCTGCTCACTGAGCCGCCCGCGAAAGATGGGGACGGTGCTGCCGATGCCGAGCTGGTAAATCTTGAGCTCGCAGAGCGCGCCTTCGAAATCCTCGGTCGCCAGCAAATTGCCGACATAGAGATCGGCGTTGACCAGCTCGAGGCCGGCGGAATCGGTCTGGATGGCGCGGGTGAGCGTCACCGGCTCCGACAGCCGCAGATATTCTTTATAGCTGTTGCTGCCCAGGGTGAGGGGGTGGGTGGCGAAGTAGTATTTCGTCCCTTTGCGCGTGGTGATGTCAGCCAGCCACGCTACCGGCCCTGTGTAGGCCTTCGCGGCGGTGGAGAGGCCTCTAGGCAAAGCAGATCCCTCGACTCGTGGACTCGCTCGGGACGATGGCGTGCGCTGAGCTCACGCCATCGCCTCGACCGCATCCGCCGGGATGGTGTTGGCCGAACTGGAACCATTTCGGGTATTGGTGGCCTGGATTTTCACCGTGTGCAATGCCAGGGCGACATCCAGCTTAGTCAGTACCGGCGCCGACTCGTCATTGCTGGCGCTGTAGAAGTCGACGTTGCCCAGGCTGGCCCCATCGAGAAAGACCTGCGCAATGCCCAGGTTGGTATTCTTCTTCGCCCACAGGCGGAAGCCGTAGCCCCAGTAAGTCCACTGGAAGGCATCCGTGGTGTTGGTGTTGGCGTTGGTGCGGTGATTCTCGCCGTGGGCTTTGCTATCGCCGATGAGGTTCCAGGTGCCGGCCAGGATGGCGGCCAGGCTGTCGTTTTCTTCGAGGAAGCCGGTTTCAATCCCGTCCAAGGGATCGGGATACTGGTAATCGAGCAGGCCTTCCCCGGCTGTTTCCTGCAGCAGTAGGCGAACTTCATAAGTGTCGTAGCCGGCGAGCTCGTCCTCCGGCTCACCAACGAACTGTACCGGGAAAAAGCGCGGCACATAGACCGCCAGGGGGTCCGCGCTGGCGGTGAAGGGCGGCTGGAATTCCAGCGCCACCGCGCCACGATTGAGCTTGGCCTTGCGAACGAAGGCCGTCTCCGATGTGCCCCCGCTATGGTTCGGCAATACCCGGAAATAAACGGCATTTGCGGGAACGGTAAAATTCTCCACCTTTTTCAGCACATAGGTAGTCCCGGCTTCTGCAGGAGTGGACCCGCCGCTGCCAGTGAGCACCCCATCGCTGTCGCGAAATTCCAGGCTAAGTTTTACATCTTCCCCGGCGGCACCGCTTGTCTTCAGCTCGGCGCTGAGGCTGAGCGCATCGCCAACCTTCAGCCCTAACTCGGAAAGTCTGAACAGGTTGCCGAACCCACCGACGGTGTAAGGCCCTACGTACTGGTAGAAGAATTGAGCGGTGCCGCTGTGCTCTGCCTCGGCATCCAGCCCCAGCAGATTCCACGAACCCTGTGAATGAACCGGATGGCGGAAGATGAACATCTCTTTGGCCAGGCGGGCATAGAAGGCCCGCAAGGTCTTGAGGTCGGAAAGCGCCATCGAGCGGCTGACCAGCTCGATCTGGCGCAGGCTGGGCCGCACCAGGCGTGAAAACATCCGCCCGCTGACTGCCGGCTCGCGGATCACGCCGCCCAGCTGCCGCATGGCGAGCGGATAATCCCAGGCCAGTTCCGGCATCACGTCGGTATTGGCCATGATTACGCTCCTGCGGAATCACCCTGAGCGGAGTCGAAGCGTCGCATTTTCAGCCTCCCAACTGCAGCCCTCGATCCTTCAGCTCGCGGCGCAGCTTGCGGATGGTGTAGCGGGCGAGCTGCTCTTCGTTCATCCCCGGCGCGGGGGTGATGTTGACCTCGATGTGCACATCGCCTCGCGCTGCGGCCGCACCGCCCACCAGGCCGCCATGCTCAAAGCTGGGGGCGGAAGTCCCGCCGCGGTTGATCTGCTCGATGACCTGCGGGCCGAGCTGCTGCACGGCGCCGCGATTCAGCACCGCCTCGCCTTCGTGCAGGATGGCCAGCAGACGGCCATTGTGGGCGGTGATCTGGCGCACCATGCCCCCGGTCTCAAACTCGGGCACCCCGATCAACGACATTGAGAAAAGCCGCTGCTGGCGGATGCCTTCGATGCGCTTGAGGTCGCCGATAATCTGGTCGTACTTCCCCTGGTGCAGGCCCTGATATTTCTTCAGATATTTCCGGCCCAGCTCCCGCCAGCCTTTCAGCATGTCGGCCCAGGTGGATTGCACATTGGAAAGGGCGGAGTCGAAATCCATCTGCCAGCGGGTGTAGTTCTCAAACGTGGTCAGGATCTGGTCCAGGCCCTGAAAGGCGATCAACTCCGCCGCGCGGCGCTTGTTTTTCTTGGCGGCCTTAGTCTTGGCCCATTCCCCGAAGCCGATGGCCGCCCCCAGCGCCGCCACGCCCAGAATACTCTTCCAGGAAAAACTAGAGCCGCCACCGGAGCCGACGAAGCCACCACCCCCGCCTCCAAAGCCGCCGCCAACGTCTATGCCGCCAAAAACATCATGCGGCGCCGGCAGTCCCCCGCCGGCCGCAACCAAACCCGCCGCCGACCGCATGGGGCTCTTCGATGTGCCGGTCGCTCCCACCGGAGCCGTGGACAGGCCAAAGCCGAAGCCAGGGAAAGTCGGCGTCCCGATGGGGCTGGGCGGGCCTGGGCTGGGAAGCCCGGGAATGTTGATGCCGCCCCCGCCCGCCGTCGTCCCCCCGCCGCGGCCGAATATGACGCCAATCAGCCCACCCAGAATCCCCCCGGCGCCGCTCTGCATCTTCTTCAGGCCCAGCAGCCACGCCGCCACCATCTCGATGACTTTGCGGATGAAGAATTCCTTGATCTCCTGGAAGATGTTCTTGAGCACATCCTTGAAGCTCCGCGCTCCCCCAAGGATGCGATGGATAAAACCCTCGATGTTGTTGGCCATCTCCTGCAGCCGTTCTTTCTGTGCTTCGGCAACCTTCAAGGCTGTTTCTTTCTCCAATGTAGTCCGCGCGGCGGCAAGCTCTTCCTCACTGGCCCCGATCTCTTTCAAATGTTTGATCGTCTCCGCCGCCCGAAGCTTTTCTTCCAATAGGATGGCGTCAACGGTTCGCTTCTCGGCCTGAGCCCGCTGAATTTGATATTCCTGCTCCATCTTGTTGAGTTCACCTATGACGGTCTGCTGGTTCTTAATTCGTTCCTGTACTTGGCGGGTGATCTCGGGAGATGGTTCGGGGTGCTCACCAGGAATGTTGACACCGGCCGCCGCGGCCGCTGCTACATCGAATGTTGCCTGGGCGGCCTTCAAGCCTTCCGCTTGCACTTTTATGAGTTGGTCGATTACTTTCTGTAGTGCCTTGCCACTAAGTTCCTGGAGCTTGGTCGTCAGGAAAGGTAGACCTTTGCCGCCCGTGAGGAGCTTCACCGCTTCCAAATCGCCGCCTAGGGCGGCATTGAGCAAACCGAAGCGCTCGGCAGCCTTCTTCGCGCCTTCTTCTCCCAGAGCCACGCCCAACTCTTTCCCGGTCGAGGCCGCTCCCTGCCGGAGAAGGTCCGCCTGAACCTTGGCCAGCGCCATCTGATTTTCAAGGCCGACGAGTCGTTTTTGCGCCTTTAGGGCAGCGGGCGTGAATTCCGTGGTCGTCACCGTGGAGACTCGGCCTAAACTGTTGACATATTCTTCAGTGCGTGTGGTTGTTTCCCTGGAGGCCGCGGACGCCTGTCGATATTTATCCGCCAGCCTGGTGAGGTTCCCCTCTGCTTCTTGCAGCCGCGCATTGGCCTGTTGCTGAACCTTCGATAATCGAGGAATGCCCTCGAGCCCGATGAGGTCATATTGTTCCTTGATCTTTCGCATTTCCTCCCGGTGGGCGACAAGGATTTCATTATTCTTTTTTACGTCCTCGTTAACCTGTTTCAGTGCCCCCGACCAGTCAAAGAGTTTGTCGGTCAGCTTGCTCATGTTCGCCAGCGCCCCGATAATCGCCGCCCCCAGCGCCACGAAGATGCTGACATTGAAAGCGGCCGCCAGGGCCGGGCCGATCAAGCTGGTTTGCCCGATGAAGCGGCTGACGGCCCGCGGCAGTTCAGCGCCTATTCTGGCGCCCAGGAGCTGAGCCGCTTCCGAAGCTTTGCGCTGGCTGGCCGTCATCCGCTCGGTTGAGCCGACGACCGCGCGAGTGCTGCCCTCCAGTTTCTTCTTGGCTTCTTCGAGCCGCAAGGTAGAGCGGGCATATTTCTCAATGGTAATCGTGCCGTCTTTGAAGGCCTTGGTCAGCCTGCGCTCGGCGCCTTCGATCTGAATGATTTTGACCGCCGTCTGCTCGGCGCCGGTGATCTCGATTTCGACCCGGGCGCGGGTGGCCATCTAGCGGCCTCCCTGGGTTGCGGGCGACGCCAGCGCTTTCTTACAGCGCGAGCAGGTCAGCTCGGAATCCGTCCAGCCGCCGCAGTGCGGGCAGCGGCGGAGCTGGCCCTTCAGCTCGCGGGTGACTTCATCCAGCAGCCGCAGCCCTTCGAATTCATCCTTGGTCAAGACAGAGCTCTCCAGCACGCCCGCCGAGAGGCAGGAGCTGAGCCAGAAGAGATGCGCCGTCCAGGCTTCGTAATCGAGCGGCAGTTCAGCCGGCCTCCCCACCGCCAGGCCCAGCAGGGCGGTGCGCAGCCAGGCGCGCACGGCTTCGTAGTCCGAGCCGCTCAAAATCCAGTCCAGATGTTCGCTTCGAACCATTACGCCTCTTGCTCTTCGCTCTCCCGTTTCGAAATCGGCGGCCGCAGCAACGCCCACACCGCCGCCTGCTTCTGCAGCGGGTCCATCCAGCGCGCAATCTCCTTCGGCGTCGTCAGCGGCTGGGCTTCAATAAATTCCGGGCAGAATTTATACCCTTCGACGCCGAGGATGAGCTGGTCGTACAGTTCGCACATCTCTTTGAGTCGCGCCGGGGTCGAGATCTGCGTGGTGTCGCGGCGCGCCCCCCGCACCCGGTAGTAGCTGGCTTTCACCCGCCGGTAACGCAGCTCGATCTCGCGCCCGGGCGTCGAAAAGCGATGCACGAGTTTGTCGAAGACCTGCTCATTCCAGGCCACTTCCAGGACCACCGCCTGCGAATCCGCCTCCTGGTCGAAGGGCGAGAGAGACTCGCCCAGATAGATCTCTTGCAAGCCTTCCACCGCGGCGCGGATGTGGGCCACAGGAATGCGGCCCCGCCAGTCATCGCCCGGGGGCAGCTTGTATCCTTCCAGGCGCAGGACAGCGTTCTCCCACAGCTCGATGGCGGCTTCGTCTTCGTGGTCGTCTTGCGACCAGCTCTCGCCCTGGACGATGGCCGGGGCGTTGGCGGTCTTGACGTAGGCCAGCCAGTCGGCCATGGTCAGGACGCGGAAGAAGTGCCGCGCCACCTGCTGCCGAAAGCGCAGGCGGACAACACGCTCGGGGGCGGAGAGGTCGAGTAATGCAGGTCCCTCGCCTGCGCTCGTGACGACAGCCTTATGGCTATCAGTTGGCTGGCTGATTGGTTCATTGGTCATGGCAAGACACCTCATTCGATTTTTTGTGTCTTGCCAGGGGACTGAGCCCGCTCTGAAGGCGGGCCCGGGGTCCGGGTGCCAGGCTGGCCCTTAATCCGCGCAAGAGGCCAGGCTTGCGCTACGACGTCGCCAGGAAGGTTGCCTCCTTGTTGATGATCTTGAACTCGAAGGGCTCGGTCAGGGTGCCGCCGCGGAAAATTCCTTCCGGCGGGACGTGCAGGCGCCACAGGCGGAACTCATCGGCGCTGTCGGGATCGAGCACCACGATGCGCGTGGCCGGGAAGCGGGCCTGGAAGGTATGGAATTGCGTCGCTCCCGCCAGCGCCCCGGCGCACAAAAACTTGATTTCTTTGGACGTCGTGCCATCGAAGAGTGTGCGGATGTCGTCCACGTCTTTGGCGAACATCCCCAGGGTCACGGTGGCTTCGCGCGACCCGTGGGGGAAGCGGGCGCGGAAGAGGCCGGAGCCGGGGTAGTAGGCCAGGTCTTCCTTGAAGTTGTTGGTGAGGGCGATCGACCACTCCTGGATGCGATCGGAGATTTCGGTCGGCGAGCCTTCCGTCCCCAGATAGATCTTCATGTCGCGGTTGAAGAGCGGGCCGACTTCCGGGCTGGCCAGCGTCGGGTAGGTGGCCACGCCGGCCGCCTCGACGCCGGAGCCGATCAGCTCCACCGCCAGGCCCAGGACGTCGTTGCTGTTGCCGCCGCTGAGCGTCAGGCTCTTCACCACCAGGTCGGCATATTTCTTGCTCAAGTCGGCGGTGTGCTTGATGGAAATGCTGGTCACCGGCAGCACGGGCGAATCGGTGGGCGGGACGGTGGCGGTGATGGTGTGCTGGTAGACTGCGGTTTCCAGCAGCGCCGAGCTCACTTTCCCCAGCGCGAAGCAAAAGGCCCAGGCCGCCAGCCAGGAATTCATGTCGAAGCTCGGTCCCCAGCGAACGTCGCGGGCGCGCTCGTCGAGCGTCTTGGCGTACTCGTCGCCTTTGATCCAGGCGCGGTCGGAGCGCCAGGTGCGCGCCAGGCTCGGCACCGCCGCAGTCAGCATGCGCGCCGCCTGGTCGAGCAAGCCATCGGTGAGCGCGGTGCCGATGGTGATCTCTTTGCGCGAGCTGAGCGCCAACTTGATGTCAATGTCGCGCTGAAAGGCGAATGCCATGGGTTACTCCTTTTCGTGCTTCGTGCTTCGGGCTTCGTTCTTCGGTCCGAGGCTCGGTGCTCGTTGCTCGTTGACCGTGTCTTGCACCACCACCGGGTCTTCGAGAATCTCGAACTGCTCACGGATGCCGTCGAAGCGCGGGCTGTGGAAGATTTCGCGCAGCACGATCACTGCCCCGCGGGTGAAGTGATATTCGTAATCGTTGCCGCAGAGTGAACTGGGGCCGCCTTCCCTCACTTCGATTTTGATGAAATCTGTCCTTTCTTTCGTCATCTCTCTACCTCTGGAATCCTGTATTCACCTGCACTTGGAGCGACATTACTGTCCCGTCGCGGCCGAAGGATTCGAGCTGCTCGCCGAGCAACTCCACCTGGGGGTTCGAGCTCAGCCCCGAGCCGGCCAGGCTCAGCCGGGCCCCCGCCAGGGCGGTCTTCAAGTCGTCCAGCATCTTGTAGGCCCCCACTTCGCTCTCGCCCACTCCGCCTTTCTTCTCCGCCCCCGGGCTGCGCAGCGACCGCGCCACCATGAAGATGCGGAACTGCAGCCGGTAGTCGTAAGTCTGCCGCGTAATCTTGTCGGCCGCCGCCAACGAGGAGCTTTCGAACAGCAGCAAGAAGGAGCGTGAGGGCGAGATCAATCCCAGCTTGTCGTTCACGTCCTCGTCGCCCAGGGTCTCGACTTTGGTTTTGTAGACCAGGATGGCCGCGTCGGTGCGGATGACTTCCAGCAAGGCGTTCTCGATGTCGGCCAGCTTGGGGTTCACGATACGGTTCCTCCGTATCGCCCTGAGCGTCAGGCGAAGGGTGGCTCATTCTTTGACAGCCTCTGCGAGGTATTCCTCGGCAATCAGGGCGGCGCTCTTCTCCGCCGTCTCCGGCGAGGGGAGGAAGGGCCGCGCGGGAGTCCAGCCAAACCGCGTGAAGGCTTTGACAAAGCTGATGCGAGTCGCTATCTGCTCGCCTTTAACGATCCGAGCGCTACCGAACTTGCCGCTTGCGAGCACGCGGCGTCGCGTGATCATCTTAAATATGTCCTGCCCCCGGCGGAGGTGTCCCTTCACAGCTTCAAAGTCAATGAATCCATACTGGTGCCGCGCCGCGTAGGGCATAGGCGAGCCGACGAAGACCACCGTGCCTTCCATCCCGCTCACCAGTGAGCGTTGCAAAGCCCCCGAAAAACGCAGCAGGCCCTGGGCGCCCTTGCCGGCGCGCGCCTTGGCCGCCAGCGAGCTGACCTTGAGCGGCGCCCAGGCCACGCCTTCGGGCGAAGCCTCGCGCTCGAATGAAAGCCGCGTGATACGCGCCAGCCAGATCTGCAGGGCTTCGAGCAGCGGCCGCGGATTGCGCAGCTTCTCCCGCAGGCGCAGGAAGACCCGCTGCGGGCCGGAGAAATCAGCGGTGATCTTTATGCCCATGAATCGCCTCTTGGCGATTCGCCCCGAGCGAAGTCGAGGGGCCACCCTTCGACTCGCTGCGCTCGCTCAGGGTGAATGCTGCGCATTCAAAACCCTTCCGTGTTGTCTTTGCTAAAAGCGAATTTATCTTTTTGCTCGGTGCGATCGGGCGTCTCGACGTCGAGTTCGGTGCCCTGCGGCTTCGATGGTTGGGCCAAGGTGGCCTGGCCCCTGGCGACGTCGCGCAGCAACGCCATCGCCTGCCCATAGGCCGTCTGCGTATCCTCGCGGATGCGCCGGCGGCGCTTCTCCAGCTCATAGATGGCCAGGTCCATGGACAGGTTTTTGACCTGCTCAGACTGCGCCAGCGGCAGCGTGTAGCGGGCGCCGGCGTAGGCGTCGATGGTGGCGTCGGCGGCCACGATGGCCGCCGTCACTTTGGCCGCATCCACCGTGCCGCTGCCGGCGTCATCGGTTAGCTCCACCAGCTCCTGCTGCGTGATGCGGTTGAGCAAATCGCTCTGGGTCGAGTAGGCCACGCGCTATTTCTTCTCTTTGCCCGGCTTTGAATCCGCCGGCTCTGCGGCGGATTCACCCTGAGCGGAGGCCTCGGTGCCTGAGGCCGCAGTCGAAGGGCTCGACCCCTCGACTTGCTGGGCGCGCTCGGGGTGACTCCCTGCGGGAGTCACGGCCCACGGCATGGCAGCCGCTTGCTTGGCGGTCAGCTCGATGGTCTCGCCGGGGGCGTACTCTTCGCCATCGTGCTTGATGGGGCTGAGCACTTTGAACTTCGGCATAAGTCCTCCTGTTTATGTAGGGGAGGGCCTTGCGCCCTCCCGCGGGCGGGGACGAGCCCCGCCCCTACATTTAATTAGTGAGCGCGCGGACGCCGGTGGTGGCCGCGTCAGTGCCCAGACACAGGGCTTTGGTCGCCGGCACCGCAATGCCGATGGGGTAATAGCCGAAGGCAAAGGTTTGCGAGGCCGCGGCCGTCAGCGCCAGCAACGTGGTCGTGCCCGTGCCGCAGTTGGTCCCCGTCCCATAGCGCACCAGCACCGACCCGGTGCCGGTGGTCGACTTCTCGATCCAGATGCCCCGGAGGTAAATGGAGCCCGCGGTCGGCGCCGCCACCACTTCCGTCAGCGTGGCTGTAGCCACGGCCGCCGAGAGCGTAGAAACCTCTCCCGTTTGGGCGACCCCGAAGCCCAGGGCGCTGACGCCCTGACTGAGGAAGCGCTGGCGCAAAGCCTGTTGCGCCGGCGTCACCTGAGCCTGCGAGGGCGACCAGACCATCGTCACTACCAGCAAGAGGGCCAGAGCCAGCCCGGCCCCAACGAAAATGCGGTTCTTCATAGCTTCGTTCCTCCTTTTCCTTTCGCCCCGCCCGCCGAAGCGAGTGGGGGCGAGCTACTCAGAAGGCGGCGCCTTAGGCGACCGCGTTCTTGATCAGGTACAGCGTCTGCACGGCCGTGATCTTCTGATGGTAATAGTCGTCCACCCCGACGATGTCCGACTTGGCGGTGGGGTTCGGGTTGCGGTCTTTCACCACCCCGATCCCGCCAGCCGTGCCGGGCGCCCCGGACCACCGGAAGGTCTTGACCCCGCTGACGTCCATCCGCCCCGGCGCCGGCGTCTGATAGCCGATGAGGGCGAACTTGCCCCAGACGAAGGTCGCCGTTGTGCCCACCATTTTGACGGCGCGGCCCACCAGGAACTGGTCGACCCCGAAGACGGCGGCCAGGTCAGCCTCGGTCAGCGCCCCGCGCTGGACGAACTTGAAGCGCTCCACCACGTTGGGATGGTTGATCAGCTTGGTGAACACGACCTCGCCCACCGCCATGAAGTTCGGGCGCACGCCGGATTCGCGGACCTTGGACTTGCCGGTCTCGATCGCGCCCAGCGGGTCGGAGCCGGTGTAGTCAGACCACTGGTCCGTGCCCGAGAGCGTGGTGTTGTTGGTGACCTGCGCCGTGTCGGCCATCATGACGGCGAGCTCATCCTCGCGCTGCAGCAGGATCTTGTTCATCATGGCCTGCACCGCGTCCTGCTCGATGTCGCCCGCATCCGCGTAGCCCTGCCGGTCTTCATCGGCGATGTAGGCGGCCAGGGCATGGCTGCGACAGGTATAGGAATCGGTGGAAACCGCCAGGCGGATGGCTTCCGCCGGAGCCCCGGTGGCGCGGAGCTGCTGTTCGGTCAACTCCTGGCCCTCGCGTCCCAAGATGAAATACTTGTCGGTCTGCCGGCCTACCGGAACCGCGGGCGCGATCCGGTCCGCAATCAGCTCGTTGTTCACGAACTTCTTGGCGAAATTGGTCAGCGCCGCGTCCAGGTGTCCGGCCAAAGGAGCTACCAAACCACCCATGTTGTAATCCTCCCGCCCCGAGTGCTCGGGGCTCGTTCAAATTTCGGCGGCATTGTCTGCCCCTGGCCGCCCCCCGCCGAGGCGGAGCGGCCCAGGGGGAAATTCCTAGTAGCGGCTCGAGCCGCGGAAGTAACCCACGAACTCGTCCGCGTCGGCCGCGGCATCGCTCACCGCTTCGCCGTAGATGCCGTCGTTGTCGGTGGTGGTGCCAGTGCTCTTGCCGGTGGAATCCGCCGCCTTGAGCTGGTCCCCATGGTTGACGGCCGCGCCGGCGATCATGATGCACTCGCCATCGACGCACAGCTTCACCGGCGCGTCCTGGGCGGCATCTTCCACCACGATGCCCTTGACCTTCAGGTTCCCGGTGGCCACCGCTCCGGGCGCCTTCACCTGGTTCTGCCCCGTGCCGGCAATCACCGCCATGCCGCGCGTCAGCGCGCCGGCTTCAGCGGTGAAGGTACGCATCTCGGGAATCCCTCCGATACCTTTGGTTGCTTTCGCCATTGCTTCCTTTCCTCCTCCCGCCGGTTCGTTCTTTTCTTCGCTCTCAGGACCCGGCGGGAGCCTGAGCGAGCGAAGTCAAAGCGTCGTTACTTCAGACCTTGCCAGCCGTCATGGCGCCGGTCTGCGCGCCTTCGGCCCGCGCCTGCGCCAGGCCTTCCTTGAAGGCGGCCAGGTCACTCAGCTTGGGATCCTGCTTGTGCAGCTCGGCGGCGATGGCTTCGGCGCGCTCGTTGAGCGCCACCGATTCCGGGTCCACCTTCAAATCCCGGGTTTCGTTGAACTTCATGGCCAGCACCTTGCCGGGCTTGGGCGCATAGATTTGGCCCAGCGGCACGATGGCCGGCAGCTCTTCGAGGAAGGTCTGCAGGGCGGCGGCGGCTTCGGCTTGCCCGAAGCTGACCTGGACGTCCTTCCCATCCTTATCCTTCTCGGCGAAGCTCACCGTCTCGCCGGTGGCGAGATACTCCAGCACCCGGTTGAGCTTGCCCTTCTCGAAGGCCGGGACCCAGTGGTTGGCCGCCTTGAGCTTTTCGAGGAAGGCAGCGACCTTGCTCTTCGAGGCGGCCGCGGCAGCCGCCGTGGCGGCGTCCGTAGCCTTCTTCTGGCGCTCGGAGAACTCGGTCTGCATCTTGGCCAGGTTCTCGGTGAGCGGCTTGGTGGCCTCGGCCACCGCCTGGCCGGCGATCTCCTTCACCTGGGCTTCGGTGAAGCTGCTTATGTTCTCGCCTTTCTTCTCCCCGAACAGATTGGTGAAGAAAGCGCGGATGCGCTCATCCACCGCCTTGCTGATTTCCTTGATGTCCACGTCGTCCTCCTTGAACTCGATGGCAACGAACTTGCCATCGGAAAAGTGAATTGGTTCCAGACCCTTAACCTCGGGCGGCGCCGCGCCCAGGAATCCCAGGTGGCGCAGATAAGGCCCGCCGGTCTGCGGCATCTTGGTATAGAGCGCCACTGAGCGCTGCGTGAAGCGGCCGTCTTTGACCAGTTGCTCAAACTGCGGGTCCACTTTGGTCAACTTCGCCCACAGCGATTCGCCGGCACGCCTCAAGGCCTCGACCCAGCCCCAGGCGGGCTGGTCGTGAGCCGGGTGCCCGATGACCACCGGGGCGGCGTGGAGCTTGGGATCGTAAGTGGCCGCCAACCGCTCCAGGTCCTCGGTGCTATAGGAGCCCTTCTCGCCGTAATCGCCCGCCCGGAAAACTTCAATCCACTGGCCGCTCAATCCAGCCATCTCTTTGCCCTCCGTCTCCGCCTGCAGCTTGCCGCAGATGGCGCGGGCCGATTCCTCGCTGTGGCCTTTGTCTTTCATGGCCAGGAGGCAGGCGTCGAAAGTTTCGTAAGGTCCGACTGGCATTAGAAAGCCCTCTCATCCCGCCCCAGCGGGATGACCCTGAGCGTCGAAGACCCTGAGCAGGGTCGAAGGGAAGTCGAAGGGACTGCCTCTGCGAATGCTCTGGTGAAGTTGGGGTCGGGGCCCGCGTCCTCCGGCACACCCTGCTCTTCGATATTCCAGCCTTCGCTGCTTTCCAGCATCTTGCGCGCCCGCGTCGCGCTCACATAAAAGAGCTGGCAGCGGCAGTTGAAGCCCAATCTTGGTTGGTAGCGATTGCCTTCGCCGTCCCACCAGCTCACCGGCGCCAGGGCGTTATCGAGCGCGGCATGGTTCGGCCGCACCACGTTGTCATTGATGGCGTCAAAGATTGCCCAGGAAAGAAAGCTGGCCACCTCGGGATCGGCCAGGGCATCCTTGCGCCCCTGGCGGATGGCGTCGCCCACGGTGTCGTTCCACACCAGGCGCAGCCGGCGGCCGTCGATCTGGTAAGCGCGCAGCAGCTCGCGCGCCTGGTGGTCGAACTGGTCCGGCGTCAACCCGGCGCGAATCGATTCCGCCACCAGGTCGCGCAGCCGCCCGAGAATCTCTTGATCGTTCACCCCGCCCAGGGTGAAGGCGGCCTGCTGATGCCGGGCCACGAACTCCTCCCAGCGCACACGCTCCAGCGCCGGCAGCGAACGGATGTGCTCAATCACTTTGTCCAGCGCCACGTTGCGCGGCACCGTCTCCGTGAATTGCCGTATTCCTTGCGGCAATTCATCCCGAGCTACGTCGAGGGACGATACGCTCGCCGCTTGCTTCTCCAGGCGAATGCGCCCCACCAGGCGGGAAGCCGCAATGGCTTCCGCGAGCTCACGGATATACTGCCGCCGGGCTTCACGAGCCTGGGCCAGCAGGCTCAGAAGAGGAATATTGAGAGCTTCGCCACGCTCCCGGGCCCGCTGCGCCTGCTCCAGCCACAGCCCGCCGATGGCCGAGAGGTAGCGGGCCTGGGCCAGCAGCATCACCTGGCTCAGCCGCTCGCTATCGCGGGCCGTCTCATAGATTTCTTTCCGCGCTCTGACCACGCGCAGGCGATGGCGCGGAATCGTTGCCGGCAACGGAAGAGGGGCAGCGAAGACGGGATGGGCTCTGGTCATTCGCCCGCCCCGGGGAGCATGAGATTGGTGGTGCGCGCTGGCTCGAGCACTGCTTCGCCTTCTTCGGGCCGCGTAACCTGGCCGCCTTCGTAGACATCGCGCTCGGTGACGGCGGCGCCCAGGGCCTGCGCTTTGGCCAGCCGGTCGAGAACCTGGGAGGCGTCTTCGGGCGGATCTTTATCCACCCTCCAGTAGGGGCGGAAATCACGCTCGAGGAATTGCGCACCGAAGGTGAACACACCCCACCAGCCCACGAGCTCGTTGACCGCCTGCTCGAGCAGCAGAACGTCGGAGCGGATGATCTCGTTCTGGGTCTGCTCATGCACCTGGCCCAGCGCCATGGTGCCCCGGCCCTGCTCGGAGCCCTGGGTGGTCAGTGTCTGCCCCAGAATGCGGCGGGTAATCTGCGCCTGCAACCGGCTGAGTAGCTCGGAATAATCCTGGCCGGTGCGCGTGCGCGCGCTGTAGAGGAATTCCTGCATGGCGGTAAAAGATTCCGGCACCGCCACCGCCGTCTCTTCGTTGATGGCCTGGGCGGCTTCCAGGGCTTTCTTTTTGTCATCATCACTGGCGCCGCTGGGGTACTTGATCACCACCGTGCCGGCGGGCTTTTCGAGGAAGCTGAGGTCAATCTTGAGGGCGTTGCGGCTGAACCAGGAGGCCCAGAAGACATCGCGCAGCAGCGGCTGCCCGCGGCGGTCGCCGTTCTGCATCTTCGAGGTCAGCACCAAAAACTTCCGTGGCGGCACCAGCTCGCCCTGGCCGCCGGCATAGCTGGCCAGGCGCAGCTCGCCCGTCTGCGGCTCGAGCCAGCGCCCGAAGCTGAAAAGCTCCTGCGGCCGTCCGATCAGCTTCTCGACGCCGACGCTGCCGCCGCCGTTGATTTTCCAGACCACTTCCAGAACCACGAACCCATAAGCCGGGGCGCGCAGCATCTCTTCCAACGCCGAGCGCCAGGCGGGAATAGCATCGAGAAAGGCCGCGGCGGCGTCGGCATAGTTAACGGCCAGCGCGTTCTTTTCGTCGGCCGCTTTTACATCAGCGGCCCGCGCCAGGCCCAGCAGCCGCCGGGTATCGAGCGCCGACCCGACGTCAATATCCTTGGCCTCGATTTCCCGGTAATAGGGAAAGGCGCTCGCGGAGAGCGCGGCCATGAATCGCCAGATGCTGGTGGGGTTGATGGCCCCGGTGAAAGCCTGGGCATTGAGCCCACTGCGGCTGAGAACGTCTTTCGTGACCAGCTCGCCTTCGGGCGGGCGTCCGGGCAGGATTCGCGGCGTCGCCATCAGTAGGCCCTCGAAGCGTTGAGCAGGCTGCCGCGGCCGCTATGGCCGCCAAAGCCCGCCGCCTGCGCCGCGGCGCTCAGCCGCCCGCCGCTCATCAGCTCCACGGAAATCGTCGGACCGGCAGCAGCGGCGGCGCCCAAGGCGGCGCCCCAGAAGTGATCGGCGTGGCCATACTCGGAGCGTTCAGCGTCGAAGCGGGCGTTGCCGGTGGGGCCGATGAAGCGCTTGATGGCGCCGAAAGCGTGGCGGATGGCCGGGCTGAAGGGGATGCGCACCAGGCGCTCTTCCATCAGGCGCTTGAGCCCGGTGACCATCTTCTCTTTGCTGAGCACAGTGAAGTCGACCGGCTCGGCCTTGGCGCCGAACTTGCG
>CAYTXK010000021.1:0-18476 GCA_964441645.1 uncultured Acidobacteriota bacterium | reverse complement strand
GCCCCACTGCTGCCATGATCTCCCCCAGGCAGTGGCCTGGGGGCTCGGCGCGAGGGGTGTGGCGACCGGCGAGGCCAGCCGCCGCAGGTCCACCGCGAGCTCTTTCGCTGACTGGTAGCGGTTGTCGGGATCTTTTTCCAGGCACTTCAGGATGATGCGCTCGAGCTCGGCCGACATCGCTGGCCTCAAGGCTCGGGGCGGGGCCGGTGGCTGATGGAGGATGGCCCCGGTGAGCGTCGTGGCGATTTTGGCGTCGAAGGGGCGACGGCCGGTAGCCATCTCGTAGAGCACGACCCCGAGGGAATAGAGGTCGCTGCGCGCATCCACCGCCTCGGCCCGCAGTTGCTCTGGTGACATGTAGGGCAGAGTGCCGGACACGGCGTGCGCTTCAGTCAGGGTCGCTGCTGTGACCTCGCTTGCTGGCTGGAGGAGCTTGGCCAGACCGAAATCGAGAATCTTCAGCCGGCCGTCAGCGGTGAGCCGCAGGTTGGCGGGCTTGAGGTCGCGGTGCAGTACGCCTTGCGCGTGGGCCGCCGCCAAGCCCTCGGCTAAGTGCTCGCCCAGTCGGGTGATCTCTTTCTCCAACAGCGGCCCGACGCCCAGTTTTTCGCTAAGGGAGGAGCCGGGGATGTATTCCATCACCAGGAAGTCGACGCCGTCTTGAGTGTCGAAGTCGAAGACGGTGGCAATGTTGGGGTGATTGAGCTTGGAGAGGGCTTCGGCCTCTTTACGGAAGCGCTTGCGGGCGGCTTCGTCGGCCAGGGTCCCTGCGGGCAGGACTTTGATGGCGACGTCGCGATTCAGATGCTCATCGCCGGCCCGATAGACTTCGCCCATACCGCCGGCGCCAATCTTTTCAAGGATGCGGTAGTGGCCGAGGGTTTGGCCAATCATGGGAAGGGCAACTGCCTTAGGCGGGCATCTTAGGCTCGGCGACGCCGCAAGTCAACGCCGCCTCGAGCGCGCTCAGTTTCCCGTTACCGAGGCTTTGGGGACGGCGGGGCGGGCGTGGTGCGGGCTGCGGGCGTAGTGGTCGCGCAAAAGGTCGAGCCCGAAATCCCCCTCGAAATCCCGCCACACGGTGTGGATGTGGTTGGCGTTGTTCTGCGTGTTGTCGTACTCAATCACGAAGCTGGGGCCGTGGATGCGGTAGTAATGCGGCTGGCCGGGTTCGCTGCCGCCCGCCCAAGCGAAACGAATCTTTTCCACGCCGGCGCGGCGGATTTTAGCCAGTTCGGCCTCGGTCAGCTCGGGCCGCATCCGGCGTGCGTACAGCTCGAGCAGCTCCAGCAGGGCGCGGCTCTGCCCGGCCGTCATCTCCGCCACCGGCAACCCGGCCGGCGGGCCGACATCGGCTCGGCGCGAAACCCCGGTGATGATGTCGGCCGGGGCTTCGACATTCAGAATCACCTTCGCGCGCTGCGCCCCGCTGAACATTCTCAGCAGCGCCCGCCCCCTGTCCTCTTCGGCGGCCAGGGTGCGCAGGCCCCGCTGCGGCCCTTCGCGCACCGTCGCCGGATTGGCGCCGAAGAAAGCCGGCGCGACCGAGATGGCGCCATCGCGGCTGTGAGTGAAATTGAGCGACAGATGATGCCCCTCGAGCCGCCAGCCCCACGGCCGCGCCTTTGCCGGGGCCCCGAAGAACGTGAAGTAGTACGCCTCGGGATCGCGAATGGGATTGCGGCCCTGGAATTCAAAGAGCACCTGGTCAAGGAGCATGATGTTTTTGGCCTTCTGGTAGCCCTCGGAGCTGAGAGCCTCGGCCACCAGCGCGTGGGCGCGGGTGCGTTGCTCAGGCGTCATCGCCTTCAAGGGAATGCCGGCGCGGGCTCGTGGAATGTAATGCCAGTTGAAACGCTCTTCGCCGGCCAGTGGAAAAGTTAGGCGGGCCTGTTCCTCGGGTGATAAAGCAGCCAGAAACCGCGCGGCGGCGGCGGAAATCTGCGCGGCGAATGATGCCTCGGCACCGGCCCACATGGCGGCCTGCGCCAGCGCCAGCAGGAGGAGGATAGGAACTGCGAGGACGAAGAGTCGAGCGCTTCTTTTGTTCATGTGTGAATCCCTCAGGTCACCCGAATCGAAATCACCACCGACTTCCGTCCGCTGAGGCGGCCGAAAAAATTGATGAGCCTCTTTTGCCAGCCGTACTTCGCGATCAGAAGCTCTTGCGCGCGGGCGGCGGCCGGAGCTTCTTCGAAGCGGGCAGCCGCCTCGACCCAGGCACCGCGCGGATTCCCTCGGAAGTCCGAAGGCACAATCCGCACCCGCGGGTTGCGCCGAATGCGTTTCACCTTGCCGGAATCGGCGGGCGTGGAAATATAAAGCGCCCCGCCTTCTTCGACAAACCACAGCGGAGTCCGAACCGTGTTCCCATTTCTTCGGTAACTCTCCAGGCTAAGATAGCGGGCCCCGGCGAACGGCCTCAGCTCGTCCTGACTCATCCCGGCCCCGCCGTCCGCCCGGCTACCAGCCGAGGCGGCGACCGCGGTTCTGCTCCTCGAGCCACTTCATCAGCGGAGCGAAGTAGTCGAGGATGGCGGTGGCGTCCATTCGCTTTTCGCCGGTCAAGGCCTCGAGCGCCTCCGGCCAGGGCCGGCTCTGGCCCATCTCCAGCATCTGGCGCAGCTTTTCGCCCGCCGCCTTGTTGCCGTAAATCGAGCAGCGATGCAGCGGCCCGGTGTAACCGGCGGCGCGGCACAAGGCGCGGTGGAACTGAAACTGGAGCACATGCGCCAGGAAGTAGCGCATGTAGGGGACGTTGGCGGCGACGTGGTACTTGGCGCCGGGGTCGAAATCGGCTTCGCTGCGCGGCATCGGGGCGTCCACGCCCTGGTACTTCCGCCGCAGCTCCCACCAGGCCTGGTTGTAGCGCGCCGGCGGAACTTCGCCGGAAAAAACTTTCCAGCGCCACTGATCCACCACCAGGGCAAAGGGGAGGAAAGCGATTTTGTCGAGCGCCATGCGCATCAGGAAGCCGAGGTCGCCGCCGACGTCGGGTGCTTTGTCGAGCAAGCCAATCTTCACCAGATACTCCGGCGTGACCGACAGAGCGATGGTGTCGCCCACCGCCTCGTGGAAGCCGTCGTTGGCGCTGCCGCGGAAGAAAAACGGCTGCCGGCGATAGGCGCGCTGGTAGAAGTTGTGGCCCAACTCGTGGTGGACGGTGGAAAAATCTTCGTCGTTGATTTCAATGCACATCTTGATGCGCAGGTCCACCTCGGCGTCCACGTCCCAGGCGCTGGCGTGGCAAACGACGTCGCGGTCGGCGGGCTTGGTGAAGAGCGACCGCTCCCAGAAGGTCTGCGGCAGCGGCTCGAAGCCGAGCGAAAGGAAGAAACGCTCGCCGTAGCGCACCATTTCCTTGGCGTCCACCTTCTTGGCCTTCAGCAGCTCGATCAGGTCGTAGCCGGTGTCGCCTTCGGGCGGCGCTACCAGCGGATAAATATTCGACCAGCTCTGCGCCCACATATTCCCCAGCAGGTGCGCGGGGATGGGGCCGTGCTCGGGGACGAGCTTCGCGCCGTATTGCTTGGCGAGCGAGGCGCGCACGTAGGCGTGCAAGGCAAGGTAGAGCGGCTGGAGCTGCTGCCAGAGGTGTTCCACTTCGGCGGAAAACTCTTCCGGCGACATATCGTAGTTCGCGCGCCACAGCCCGCCCGAGTCGGGGAAGCCCAGCTCGCGCGCGCCTTCATTGGCCAGCACGACGAAGCGCTGGTAGCGCTCGCGCATCGGCGGGGCGATGGCGTGCCAGCCGCGCCAGGCCTCGAGCAGCTCGTCGGGATTGCGGCTGGCGGCGAGCGTGCGGCTCAGTTCATTCAGGTCGAGGCACTTTTCGCTTTCCCCCTTGGGGCAGTAACGGCCCTTGCCGTAGGTGCTTTCCATCCAGGCCACAGCTTCAGTGAGCTCTTTCTGCTTGGCGGCATCGCTCGGAGCCGGCAGCGACACGGCCAGCTTGAGGAGCAGGAACTTGCGGACCAGCTCGTCGGGGAGCGGGAGCGACTCGAAGCGCTTGGCCTGGCCGGCCAGCTCCATCACCGCGGCGATGAAGTCTTTGCGAGCCTCGGCGGCCAGCAGTTCCGTATCATCGGTGATGAAGGTGGCCTGCACCCAGGCGGCGCGGTCGGCCTTGACGCCGAGCTCGAGCAGGCGCGCCTCGGCTTTCTCGATGAACTCCCGCGCCTCGTTGACCGTGGGCGTTCCCGCCTCATCCGCTGCGGCCAGCGCCGGCAGCCAGAGCAGAGCCAGCAGAACGGCCGCCGGCATTATCCCGCGTGTGGCTCGCTTCCTCATTCGCTTCCTCCATTCACCGTCACGGATGATTACGTCCCCATATCATCGGCCGAGGGGCCATAAATCGAAGGCACTTTGCCGCCCATCGGCCGCAGGTAAACGCTCAACTGGCCGCGGTGGTGCACGGCGTCGAACAGCACCCCCCAGAACATCGCCGCCAGCGTCTCCTCCAAAGCTACCTGGCCGGCGACTACCAGTTGAACCTTATCCTCTTCCCAGCGCCTGTCGTCCAGGCGCCCCAGGCGCGGCGCCAGCTCACTGTGGGCCTTCTCATAGACGCCGATCATCTCTTCCAGGCTGGCGGGCGGCGGAGTCTCGTTCCAATTGATTTGGCCAGTGTCTATCAGTTCGCTGCCGGTCTGCTCTTCGTAGACCAGCAGCCAGACCAGCTCGGCGGCCGAGCGCGAGCGCGGGTGCGGGCGGTAGTCGAGGCGGCTGGGCGGCAGCGCCTGGAAGACGCGCAGGAAGGCGGGATGCTCCTGCTCCCAGCGCTCGATGAAGAATTCGCGGTTGGTCATGCGTCCTCTCTTTTCACCCTCGCTCAGAATTCTTTGACCAGCACGGCCACGATGTGAGCTAAGGCCTCGACGTCGGCGAGGTCGGCGACTTCGGCGGCCGAGTGCGAGTAGCGCAGCGGCCAGCCCAGCGCTATGTCCACCGACCCGTAGGGCACGAAGACCGCGCCGTCGTTCCCGCCGCCGGTGACTCCGTACTGCACAGGAATCTTGTGGCTGCGGGCCAGGGCCACCACGCGGTCCACCCACGTTCGCGGGACGATGTTGCTCGAGTCCACGGCGCGGACGACGAAGCCTTCGCCGACGCGGGCCTGGGCGAAGCGCGGCGACTCAAGCGGCGAGTCGCCGGAGACAAAAGTATCAATGGCCAAAACGAAGTCGGGGATGCCGCCTTCCTCGGCGGCGCGCCGGGCGAAGTATTGGGCGCCGTCGAGGCCGGTCTCTTCCTCGACTGACCAGACAAAAACCACGTCGCGGTCAATGGCCGCCGGGTTGAGCTCTTGCAGGGCGAGGACGAGGGCGGTCGAACCCACGCGGTCGTCGAACGAGCGCGCGCTGATGCGGCTGCCGGCGAGTTGGCGATATTGTTTCGGCACAGTCACGGAATGGCCCACATGAATTCCCAGCTGCTCGACTTCCTCGGCGCTGCGCGCTCCGGTATAGGCAAGGTGCTCGCGGCCGCGCACCAACTCGTATTTCTTGCTGCGGTAGTCGTCGGGCAGCTCGAGCACGGCCGGCACCTGTTTGTCCGCGGTGTGAACGAGCAGCACGTGACCGAGGAAGTGCTCTTCGAGAAAGCCGCCGCGGCGGTCGAGGACCAGGCGGCCATCGGGGCGGATTTCTTTCACCACCCAGCCGATTTCGTCCATGTGAGCGATGAACACCAGGCTGGGCTTGTCGCTCGGCCGGCCCAGCGCCAGTATCAAGTTGCCGGCGCTGTCTTCGAAGGCCCACTCCTGTGCCCACGGTGGCAGCAGTTTTCTGATTTCCTCTGCGACAGGCTCCTCGTGGCCGGAAACACCATAGACCTCAATCAGGTCGCGCAGCAAGCTGCCCGCCGGAGAAAGCGCTGACGTTGAGTTCCCGGCGGCGTCTCCAGCACTCGGCGCTTTTCCGATAGTGACGCCGAGATAGAGCGCCAGCAACTCTTCGAGACGTGTCAGGTCTTCGGCGCTCACAATCTCCGCTGGTGTTTGCGGAAAACGCACCCCGATGCCGATAGCCGCGACCCGCTCGGGCAGCGGCAGCGAGCCCGAGTAGCGACCGCTGGGAGCAGGCTCGGGAGCCAGCGCCCGCGCCGGGAGCCCGTGCTGGCTGGCGACAGCCAGCAGCTCCTCCGCCAGGCTTACCTCTTTATCCTTGATGGCGGCGATGAGAAGGCCATCGCCCGGCACGGCCTCGCTGCCCTCGCGCGGCCCTACGAAAATGACTTCATCGGGCGCGACCTGGTGCAGCAGGCGGTCGAGGCCCTGATGGCCCATATAGCGGCGCACCACGAAAGCCACGGTGAGCGTGCCGGTGAGCTTGGTCGTGTCCATCCCCTCGACCAGGCGAACGAGTGCCGCGGCCCCCAGGCGGTCGCTGAGGGAGGGCGCGGTCAGCTCATTGCGGCCGAGCGCGTAGGCGTGCTTTTCAAGGGTGATGGGGTCGAGAAGATCCACGCCCAGAGCCCGCGCTTCCTCAGCCGAATGCGCGCCAACATCAATAAAGATTCGGTCGAGATGGTCGGTGCGGCGGTCGGCGGGAGACTCGCGCCCGGGCTGCAAGTGGGTCGAGAGGCCGGCCACCACGCCGGGAACGAGCTTGCCTTCGCGGGTCAGAATCTCGATGGGCTGGGCGGAATGCAGGAGGTCGAACCAGGGATTGACGCCCGCCTGCGGCAGGCGCTGCACGCGCAGGTAGCCCTCGGGGGTGATGGCGCTGACTACGTAGCCGGGCTCGTCAATGCTCGTAACCAGCAGCCGATGCGGAGCGCCCGAGCCTAACGTGACCACGACGTTGCCGAGGTTATCCACCTGCGGGTTGAAGGTTTTGAGGCGCTCGGCCAGCCAGGCGCTCACGCGCTCCTCGCTGCCGCTCACCCCGGGCGTTTGCGCGAGCGCGCGCAGCACTTGCGCGACGTGCCTCACCTCGTCCACGGCGGCCGCCGGAGCCGCCAGCAATAAGGAAAGAATGAGGCCGAGCCATAGCCGTTTGTTCACGAGTGCCGTTCCAACCTTTTGCGCCCCAAGGGAAGCCGAAGGCCAGCAGGATAGCACCTGCCAGGAGGGTGTGTGGCACTTAGGCGAAATTAGTTGGAACGGCACGAGAAGACTCCGCAGGTTGGTTTGCCTTCGCTGGAAGGGCGGATTCTATCGCGCCCGCGCCGGCCGGCGCAATTCAAGTTCTCGCAAACGCGAACAGGGCGCCCTTGTCCGACGCTTGACGCCGGAGGGCGATTGGTGTACCGATGCCAAGTTGAAATCGGAAATTACCATGTGGACGACGACAGCCGTTCCCGCGCTTGTCCTCCTACTCCTTCTGCCGAGTGACGGGTGGGCGCAAGACCCGGGCCCAGCCCCGCGCGCCGGTCGCTCCACGGTGTACGCCCCGCACGGGGCCATCGCCACCAGCCAGCCGCTGGCCACCGCCGCCGGCCTGGCTGTGCTCCAGCGCGGCGGCAACGCCATTGACGCCGCCGTCACCGCGGCCGCGGTTTTGAGTGTTGTCGAACCGCATATGACTGGCCTGGGCGGCGACGTCTTCGCCCTGGTCTGGTCGGCAAAGGAAAAGCGTCTGGTGGGGCTGAACTCCAGCGGGCGCGCCGGGGCGCGCATGACGCGGGAAGAGCTCTTGCGCCGCGGACACAAGCAAGTGCCGGAAGAAGGCGTCGAAGCCATCACCGTGCCGGGAGCGCTGGCGGGCTGGGCGGCTTTGCTCGAGCGCTACGGCACGCTCTCGCTCGCGCAGGCTCTCGCGCCCGCCATCCAACTGGCCGAGGAGGGTTTCCCGGTGTCGCCCATCATCGCGCGCCAGTGGGCCGCCGAAGTCAAACGGCTCCAGCGCGATGAGGGCGCGCGCGCCACCTATCTTCTCGAAGGCGCCCGGGCCCCGCAGGCCGGCGAGTGGTTCCGCAACCCCGACTACGTCCGCACGCTGCGCCTGGTTGCCGAGAACGGCACGGGCGTGTTCTACGGAGGCGAACTGGGGCGCCGCCTGGTCGAGCGCGTGGAGAAGCTCGGAGGGTTCCTCACCCTCGACGACTTCAAGAACCACAAAGCCGACTGGGTGGAGCCCATGTCGGTGGAATTCCGCGGCTACCGCGTCTGGGAGCTGCCGCCGAACAATCAAGGCATTGCTGTGCTGGAGATGCTGCGCATCCTCGAAGCCTACGACCTGGCCGCCCTGGGTCACAACTCCGCCCCCTATCTTCACCACTTGATCGAGGCCAAGAAACTGGCCTTCGCCGACCTGGCGCGCTACGTGGGCGACCCTGCGGCGATGGACGCGTCCGTCGCGCAGTTGCTCGACGCCAAGTTCATCGCCCAGCGGCGGGGGCAGCTCGATCCCCAGCGCGCCGCCGCCCGCCCGGCCCCCGGCCCCCTGCTCACTGCCAGCGAAACCATCTATCTCACCGCCGCCGATGCCGACGGCAACATGGTGTCGTTCATCAACAGTCTCTACGACTCCTTCGGCTCGGGCGTGGTGGTGCCGGGGACGGGCTTTGCTTTGCAGAACCGCGGCGCCGGGTTCACGCTCGAGCCCAATCTCCCCAACACCGTCGCACCCGGAAAGCGCCCCTTCCACACCCTCATTCCCGCCTTCGTCACCCGGCGAGGGGCCGAGGGGAGAGAGGAGCCGTGGCTGAGTTTCGGCGTGATGGGCGGCTCGATGCAGCCGCAGGGGCATGTGCAAGTCCTGCTCAACTTGCTGCTGTTCGGGATGGATGTGCAGGAGGCCATTGACTCGCCCCGCTTCCGCCACCTCGACGGACGCGCCGTGGCCCTGGAGGCGCCCATCCCGGAAGCCGTCCGGCAGACGCTAAAAGCGATGGGACACGAAATTGTCAACGAGCGAGACGTGTCATTCGGCGGCAGCCAGGCGATTCTCAAACTGCCTCGCGGCTGGGCTGCCGGCTCCGACCCGCGCAAGGACGGCATGGCCGCCGGCCATTGAACGCGGACCCCTAGAGCAGTTCGCCGCGGAAGACGCTGTGGGGTGGGGCTCTTGCCCCGCCAAAAACCGCTGGCGCGAAGCGCCTTCCTCACTGCCGTAGGCTGTTGCGGAGCCCGAACGGGCGCAGCAACATTCCTTCCGGCGCTTTACGCTCGACGCTTTAGAGTAATTCTCCGCGGAAGACGGTAACCGCCTGGCCGCCGAGAATCACGCGGTTACCTTCGACCCGCACGCGCACCACCCCGCCCCGCGCCGAGGCCTGGTAGGCCACAAATTCATCCTTGCCTAGCTTCTTTTTCCAGTAGGGACCCAGGCAGCAGTGCGCCGAGCCGGTTACCGGGTCTTCGGCCACGCCTGATTGCGGGCCGAAAAAGCGCGAGACAAAATCAAAGCCGGGCGAGCTGGCGCGCGCTGTAACCATCAGGCCGCGGGCGGGGAGCTTCCCCACCTGTTCCAGGTCCGGCTTGAGGGCGCGCACCACTTCCTCCGATTCGAGCTCGACCAAGTAATCGAAGCTGTTCTTGCCGACATAGAGCGGTTTCGCCCGCAGAGCTTCCTCGAGCCCGTCGGGTGCGGCGGCCGGCTCGGCGGGCTCGGCAGGGAAATTCATTTCAATCCAGTCCCCGCGGCGCTCGGCGGTCAAAAGGCCGCTGCGAGTGTGGAAGCGCGCCTGCGCCTCGGGAGCCAGATGCCCGAGTTCCCAGAGCACGTGGGCGCTGGCCAGGGTGGCGTGCCCGCAGAGATCAATCTCCACCGTGGGCGTGAACCAGCGCAGGCTGTAGCCGTCGCCCTGCCGCGTGAGAAAGGCGGTCTCCGACAAGTTCATTTCGCGCGCCAGGGCTTGCATCCAGGCGGGGTCGCGCGGCTCCGGCAGCAGGCAGACGGCCGCCGGGTTGCCGGCGAAGGCCTTGGCCGTAAAAGCGTCAACGTGAACCAGCGTAATCCCCATTTGTGTCGCCCTAAGTGCGCGTTTGTAATCGTTTGTATACGTTTGTAATCGTACGCGTTTGTAGTCGTTGTAATGGCTTTTTTGCGCCACCACAACAGCCAATTTGTCCGACTATGAGAAAAGGCTGGCGGAGGAGGAGGGATTCGAACCCCCAGCCGACTCTCGCCGGCTAGCCGCTTTCAAGGCGGCCCCGTTCAACCGCTCCGGCACTCCTCCAAGAAAGATTCTAGGCGGATGCTGCCTCGGCGGCAAGCAACGAGGCGAACTCTAGAAGGTGCGGTGGCGGATTTCGCGCAGGCCGGTGCCGTAATCGCGGCTGGAGAAGGAAACTCCGGAAATGACGCGGCCGACGACTTCCACCTCTGCGCCCTTGCGGGGGACACCGCGCTTTTCGACCAAGACCCACAGACGGCCGGTGCCGTCATCGAGCTCGTACACCCCTTGCGCGAGAACGCCGTAGGATTCCGTCACGTGTCCGCGGAGCACGACTTCTTTGTCGTGATAGTGGCCCGGGTCTTGCTTGATTTGCGCAATCGTGGTTCGCTGGGGACAGCCGGCCAGCAACAAGACTGCGAGGGGAAAAAATAGAGCGACGAACAGCCGCACCTTCTTACTCATACCAGCACCTCCTCGGCACCCGCCCCGTTTATCTGAGATGCGTTCCGACCCCCGGAGGATTGTAAGCAACCCCAGCCCCGTGGCTGGATTCGTAGTAAGTGTTTGAACGCAGCTGGTACTCTGTGAGCGCCATGCAGAAGGGAGAGCAACGATGAAAGGCAAACTTCCGGTCGCGCTCCTGGTGATCGCCGTGGCCGCGGCCGCATTCTTTCTGGGGTGGCAGTACAACACGCAGCAGGCGGCCGAGACGGCGGTGCTGCCACCGGCACCGGCCGTGTCCGAGCCACCGCCTCCAGCCCCCGCTCCGACGGAGACGGCGCGCCCGGCGCGCCGCGCCGCGGCCCAACCGCAGTACGCTTCGCCAGCAACCTCAGTTCCGGCGGCGACTACAGCTCCATCCACGGCGCCCGCCGCGGCCGCGACTCCGGCCGCTCCTGAGCCGGTAAGAGTCCGGCTGGCCGAAGGCACGAAAATCGCCTTCGCGCTCAGCGACGCCTTGAGCACCAAGAGCAACCAGCCCGGCGACTCCTTTAGCGGCGTGGTGACGCGGTCGGTGACCGTCGGAGGAACGATCGCCATCCCCGAGGGCACGGTAGTGCGCGGGACGGTGGCGCACGTCGAGCGTCCCGGGCGGGTCAAGGGCCGCGGGGAGCTGGGGCTGAGCTTCGATAAGCTCGAATTCCCGAACGGTCAGGTCTATGACCTCTCGGCCTCGCTCACCGGGCTCGATGAAGGCGAGAAGGAAAGCGTCACCGAGGAAGGCCAAGTCAAGAGCGAAGGCACGAAGAAGCGCGACGTCACCACCATCGGGGCCGGCGCCGGCATTGGCGCGGTGATTGGCGCCATTGCGGGCGGCGGCAAAGGCGCGGCCACCGGCGGCGCCATTGGCGCTGGCGCGGGCACGGCCATGGTGCTGCTGACCCGCGGCAAGGACGTGGAGCTGAAGCGCGGCACCGAGCTGGCTATCCAGCTCGACCGCCCGCTGGCGGTCACGATCAAATAGCTGAACTTTTCTCAGCCGGCAGCCGTTCACTCCAGGCGGCCGCCGCAATTTCTCGCCGCGTGGAAAAGACCCCGCCAAACGTGTATCGTAGGGCGCGCCCAGGGTCATCCATGAAACCGCGAACTCTTTCTCTGCTGCTGGTGGCTTTGTTCGCAGTGGCGTGCGGGCGCTCGGCGGACGCGCCAGCCGCCGCGCCGGCATCACAAAAAGGGCTGAAGCCGCGATTCAAACTGAGCGTGTTTGCCGAAGGGCTGAACCGGCCGCGCTTCATGACCTTCGGCCCCGACGGCACGCTCTACGTGGGCTCGAACGCGCGCACCGGCAGTGTCTACGCGCTGGCCGACCGCAACAAGGATGGGCGCGCGGACAGCGTGGTCGAGTACGCTAGCGGGCTGCGCTCACCGCACAGCGTTTTCTGGCACGACCAGTGGCTCTACGTCGGGGAAACGCACCGCGTCATCCGCCTGCGCGATACTGACGGAGACCTGCGCGCCGAACAGCCGGAAGTAGTCGTGCCCGAACTGCCCTCGGGCGGCCAACACTTCACCCGCACCATAGGCTTCGGGCCCGACGGCAAGCTCTACGTTGCTGTCGGCTCCTCTTGCAACGTCTGCCGCGAATCCGATTCGCGCCGCGCCACCATCATGCGCTTCAACCCTGATGGTAGCGGAAGAGAAACTTACGCCCGCGGCCTGCGCAATGCGGTCGGCTTCACCTGGAATCCCAAGACCGGCGAGATGTGGGCCACAGACAACGGCCGCGACTGGCTGGGCGATGACCTGCCGCCCGAAGAACTCGACCTCATCCGCCGCGGCGACGACCACGGCTGGCCGTTCTGCTACGGCAACCGCCTCCCCGACCCCGACCTGGGCTCGGCGGAGCGCTGCGCGGCCACGCAGCCCACCACCTTTGAAATGCCGGCGCACTCGGCGCCGCTGGGGCTGGGGTTCTATACCGGCACCGAGTTCCCGGAAGAATACCGCGGCGATCTTTTCATCGCTTTTCACGGTTCCTGGAACCGCTCGGTCCCCACGGGCTATAAGGTGGTTCGCGTGCGCTTCCGCGACGGGCGTCCCGCGGGGCTGGAGGATTTTGTGGACGTGTGGTTCGAGGGCGAGCGCGTGAGTCACCGGCCGGTGGACGTCAAGACCGGCCCCGACGGCGCCCTCTATATTTCCGATGACCACGGCGGCAGCATCTTCCGCCTCACCTACGAAAAGTAACAATGTACACGCGTGAAACGCTGCGACAGTTGATGCGACGCACCCTGCGGGATCACCGCCTGGTGGTAGTGTCGAACCGCGAGCCCTACATCCACACGCAACTCAACGGCACCGTGAAAACCCTGCGACCCGCCAGCGGCTTGACCGTCGCTCTCGACCCCGTCATGCGCGCCGTCGGCGGCTTGTGGGTGGCTCATGGAAGCGGTGATGCCGACCGCCGGGTCGCTGACCCGCGTGGCCGCGTGCGCGTTCCGCCCGAAAAGCCCGCCTATACGCTGAAGCGCGTCTGGCTGGGGCCGGAACAAGAAGAAGGCCACTACTCGGGCTGCGCTAACTCCGCCCTTTGGCCGCTCTGCCACAATGCCTACCGCCGGCCGCAATTCCGACAGTCGGATTGGGAACACTATCGCGAAGTCAACCGCATCTTCGCGGAAGCGGTGGCGGGGGAAATCGGCAGCGAAAGAGCTCTGGTCTTTGTGCAGGACTATCATCTGGCGCTGCTGCCGCGGCTGCTGCGGCAGCGCTGCCCGCGCGCCACCATCGCGCACTTCTGGCACATCCCCTGGCCCAACCCGGAGGTCTTCCGCATCTGCCCGTGGCGAGTCGAGCTGCTGGAAGGCCTGCTGGGCAGTCACCTATTGGGCTTCCAAATCCGTTATCACGGGGACAACTTCATCAATACGGTGGATCGGGAGCTCGAGGCCCGCCCTGACCGCGAGATGACTGCCATTGTCTATCACGGCCGCACCACCCGCGTCCGCGCCTTCCCCATCAGTGTGGACTACGGGGCCATCAACTGGCAGGCGGCGCGGCGCCCGGTGCGCCAACAGATGCAGCAGTTCCGCGAGCAGTATCAACTGCCCGAGAAGCACCTGGGCGTGGGGATCGACCGCGCCGACTACACCAAGGGCATCCCCGAGCGCTTGCGTGCTGTTGACCGCTTCCTGGAGCTTTATCCGAAGTACTGCGGCCAGTTCACCTTCCTGCAGGTGGCCGTGCCCAGCCGCACCCAGGTGGAGGAGTACCGCCGCTTGAACGAGGAGGTGGACGGGCTGGTCGAGCAAATCAACGACAAGTACGCGACGAGCTCCTGGAAACCCATCATCTACCTCAAACAGCACATCGAGCCGGCTGGTTTGTTCGCCCTCTATCGCCTGGCGCGCTTCTGCCTGGTCAGCTCGCTGCACGACGGGATGAACCTGGTCGCCAAAGAATTCATCGCCGCCAATGTGGAAGAAAAAGGCGTTCTGCTGCTCAGTGAGTTCACCGGAGCGGCGCGCGAGCTGCGCGAGGCGCTGATCGTCAATCCCTTCGCCACCGACGAGGTGGCGGAACAGATCCGCAAGGCGCTGGAAATGGACGAGGAGGAGGTACGCTTCCGCATGCGCCGCTTGCGCGAACGCGTACAGGAGAGGAATATTTATAAGTGGGCCGGAGACGTCATCCACAAGCTGGGGAAGTTGGCGTGAGCGGTTCCCGTCGCCTGTGGCAGGAGTGGGAGCAGGTGAGCCGGCGCCTGGCGGCGGCGCCCCGTGTGGCGCTCTTCAGCGATTTCGATGGGACGCTGGCGCCCCTCGCTTCTCACCCCGACCGCGCCCGCCTGCCGGCTCGAACGCGCGCGGCGCTGAAACAGTTGCGGAGCCTGCCGCACGTGACCCTGGGGATTGCCAGCGGGCGCTCGCTGAGTGATCTGCGGCGCCGCGTCGGACTGAAGGGAGTTTGCTACGTCGGAACGCATGGCCTCGAGTGGGGCGGACGCAACGAGACCCTTAGCCAGCCGGTGAGCACGGCTTTTCGCCATCGCCTGCGCGCCGCAGGCGCGGCCCTCCAGGCGCAGCTCGGTTCTCTGCCCGGCCTCTATCTCGAGCCGAAGAGCGTGAGCGTGGCGGTGCATTTTCGGAATGCTTCGCCCCGCGCCGCTCGAGCCGCCCGCCAGGCGGTTGAACAGTTGCGGAACGGTTCGTGCGACTCGTTCCGAGTGCTCGAAGGAAAGAAAGTTCTTGAGCTGTTGCCCCGGGGGCGTGGGGATAAGGGCCGGGCGGTGCTCGAAGCCGCCGCGGGGCGGGCCCGCGGCTCCCGGCCGGTGCTCATCTATGTGGGCGACGACGTGACTGACGAATCGGTCTTCCGGCGGCTGCGGAAAAATGATGTGGGGATTTGCGTCGGCCGCCGCGGCCCGACCGCCGCCCGCTATCGCCTGTACTCTCCCGAAGAGGTGACACGCTTCCTCCGCCGGCTCTATGATTTACTAGCACAGAAAGTGGCAAAATGAAAAAAGCCCAAGAACCCTTCCAGTTCATGGCGGCCTCCACCATCACGCGCATCTGCGGCGTCCAGGCCACCACCATCGCGGAACTGCTGGAGCAGCTCCGAAAAATCTCCGCTGATTCGGTCTTCAACCACACCTTCCAGAGTCTGAGCACGCACCACTTCTTGACCGAGGGCTTTTCCAATGATTTCGCGCAGTGGGTTCTCGCCGCCTGCAACGCCCCCGAGCTCGCCGAGCAGCTAGCCGCCCTCGACATCCGCCACTACGACAGCGTGGAAACGCTCCGCGGCGACCTGGTGAAGACATTCGAAGCCTTTGTCCGCGCCCAGCCCCAGCGCGCCTACCAGAAGGCTTTTGAGCCGCTCTACTTCTGCGAAGCGGTCACCGTGACCGTCCCCACCGAGTGGCGCGCCACCGACCTGGTAGAATTCTCCAATGCCCTTCAGCACATTAGCGTGCACACCCTGCACTACCATTTCGTCACCGCCCGCCTGCGCGGACCGGCGACCAACGACTTCTCCGCCTGGATTGAAAAAAGCCTGGAATTGCCGGACCTCGCTGACTCCATCGAGCACATTGACGTCTACACCAACACGCTCGAAGGTGTGCGGCAGCTAATCCGGGACGAATGCCAGCGCTACCTCGAGGCCCAGGGATGACGACCTCCGCCACCCCCGCCAAGCCCATCTCCCTCGACGACTACGCTCCCATTGTGGGGGCGGCCGAAATCGAGGAGTTGCGCGCGCTGGCGCGCCAGCTCGCCGGGCGCACGGTCAAGATGGTGAACTCCACCTCGGTGGGCGGCGGCGTGGCCGAAATCCTGAACCGGCTGGTCCCTCTCCTCCAGGACGTCGGGCTGGCGACTCGCTGGGAGGTCATCACCGGCGGCAACGATTTCTTTGAAGTCACCAAAGGCTTCCACAACGCCCTGCACGGCGCCCCCTACGAGGTGCGTTGGCAGGCCTTCGAGGTCTTCCAGGCCTACCAGCGGCAGAACCTGAGCCAGCTCCACTTTGACGAGGACTTTGTCGTCATCCATGACCCGCAGCCCATCGGCCTCGTGCAGGCGCGCGACCAGCGGCCGGCGCGCTGGGTCTGGCGCTGCCACATTGACGTCTCCCGGCCGCATCCTCTCGTCTGGGACTTTCTCCTCCAGTACATCAAGCGCTACGACGCCCTGCTCATCTCCTCGCCGGCTTTCACCCGGCCGCTGCCCATTTCTCAGTATCTCTCCTATCCCTCGATCGACCCGCTGGCGCAAAAGAACCAGCCGCTCGAAGACGCGTTTGTGCGCAAGACCCTCGAGGGGTTCAGCATCAATCCCAAGCGCCGGATTCTGACCCAGATTTCCCGCTTCGACCGCCTCAAGGACCCAGTCGGCGTCATCCAGGCCTACAAGCTGGTGCGCAAGTACGCGGACTGTCAGTTGGTGCTGGCCGGGGGTGGCGCCAGCGACGACCCGGAAGGCGGCCAGGTGCTGGCGGAAGCCCGCGACGCCGCCGGCAACGATCCCGACATCCACATTCTGGAACTCCCCCCTTGGAGCGCCCTCGAGATCAACGCCCTGCAACAAGCCTCCACCATCATCATCCAGAAGTCGCTCCAGGAAGGTTTCGGTCTAACGGTGGCCGAAGCGCTCTGGAAGAAAAAACCCGTGGTGGCCAGCGCCGTCGGGGGAATCCCCTTGCAGGTGATTCACAAGCTGACCGGGTTGCTCGCCCACTCGGTCGAGGGGGCGGCCTATCAGATTCGTTACCTACTCTCCAACCCCGCCATCGCACAACGTCTGGGAGAGAACGGCCACGAGCACGTTAAGGAAAACTTCATTCTCACTCGCAACCTGAAGCGCTACCTGGTTCTCTTCCTCTCCCTGAGCAGCCAGGGCCAACCCGGATGAGTGTGAACGGCGCGGCTAGGTGGACGGGTGCTGGTCGGGGCTGAAGGGGACATCCCAGAAGTCCTCGACCTCGACGAACTCCACCCCCAGCTCGGCGATTCCGGGCAGCTCGCTCTCCTGCACGTGAATCACCTGCGCTTCAGCCTCCCGGCTGATCTCCGGCGCGCGCAAGCGGAAGCGCTGCCCCAGAGAAAGCGGGACGGTGGCTTCGATCAAAGCCCCGTGGGGGCTCAACTCGCTGGTGGTGGCCATCTCCTGGCGCGGCCGCCCCAGCTCGTCGGTCCAGCTCATGATGACCGGAGTGCGCCGCACCATCCGGCCGCCGCGACGCCGGGGGCCGGTGACAGCGGGCAACGCGGCCGAGACGGCCCGGTGCGGCGGAAACTCCATGTCCCAAAAATTCTCTGCGCCCAGCATTTCGATTCCCACTTCCACCCGCCCCGGCACCTCGGCCGCCTTCACCCACACCACGCGCGAGACCCCTTTCTTGCCGCTGTCGGGCACGGCGATGCGCAAGAGTTGCCCCGGCTCGAGCTCCTTGATAGAGAGCACCATCGCCCCGTGCTTGCTCAGCAGTAGCGTCTGCACCGCTTCCTGCTGCGTGTGCCCTTCGTCATCCTGCCAGCTCAACACCACCGACATCTGCCGGGGGATGCGGGCGCTGCGCCGCACGGGGGGAGCTGCCGGTTCCATCCCGCTGAAGAAAGCTCGAATCTGTTCCCCTTCGGCTTCCGCGATGTAATCCAACACTTTTTCCTGGTCGCTCGGCCGCAAACCCAGGAAAGAGATAGCCATGGACTTCCCCTCGCAGGCGCGCACCACCCGGCCCGCCGCTTGCACGGGGCGCGGCAGGTTGGGAATGAAAAAGCGCACCACCACCGTGGCCCCTTCGGCAAAGGTTTCGGGAGTTTCTATGAGCAGGCCGCCGACGCTGATGTCGCGGGCGCGGCCCAGCGCCGTTATTGCTTCGCCCTGCGCTTCTACCTGCGTCAAAATCGGGACGCGCGGGGATCTACGCCTGTTGTCGGCGTCACTCATGACACACCCTTAGGGTAATTTGTGCGCTTCGTGGATTCGCAGTACGGCCCCACCCCAGCCCCCTGAGCCCGGCGCGAGTATACGCCGCCCCTCGGGGCTCCCACAATAGGAGCTTGGTCACGACTCCGGCGTTCGGGCGCCTCTAGAAGCCGCGCTGCACGTGCGCTTCGAGCACCTGTCGAATGCGCGCCCGGCTCTCTTCCAGGTGGGCGCGGTTGGTCACATCGAGCTGTCCCGTGCTGGCAAGGGCGCGGTCAATCTTCCCCTGTATCTCCACCAGGTCCGCCCGTGCCAGGGTGACGGCATCCTCGGGCGTGCCCTCGGCTGGCTTCAGTAGAATGGTCATCAAATAACGCAGGTGGGCCCGCTGCAAGTTGCGCCGGAAGCTGTTGATGGCAGCGCCCGCATCCAACTCCGACCAGACGGCCTGACGGATGCCGGTGAACATGTCGGCCATGGTGAAACGGTCGTTCGGGTTCGGGTACTTCATCTCCAGGTCCTGCAAGCGCGCCAGCCGGA
>CAYTXK010000020.1:13590-18498 GCA_964441645.1 uncultured Acidobacteriota bacterium | reverse complement strand
GCTGGACTTGTGCCCGGTGCGGAGCGGCGGTAAGCGTCGCGCTGAGCGAGTGTCCGTTCTGCCCGCCGCTGCCCGCCTCCGAGGCGGGCGACCGAGCTGCTTTGCCTCTGGCCGCTCCGCCGGAACGGGATGAAACAGGAACGCCTGCCACTGCGGTGGCCGGGGGCCTAGCTCCGCAGGCGGCGCCGCCACGAGCCTTCCGGGCGCGCGAGGAGGAAAGCCCGTACTGGCGCGGGGCCAAGATGGGCGTGGGATTCGTGCTGGCGGTGGTGAGCCTTCTGTTCCTGCTGATGGTTCTGCGGGTTTGGCTTCCGGCAGAATCGGGCTGGAAGGCGTGGCTGGAGCGGCTGTGGCCGTGAGCGGGCCGCAGGCTGGAGTTCCGCGCTTGACTTCCATTTGAGCGTGTGTTCGGATTAGCCAGCCAAGGGGAATTTTCGGGGGGACACGACTATGCACGCGCCCAAACTGGTGCGAGAAATCATGACGACGGAAGTGGCGACGCTGGATTACGACGCCAAGCTGCTCGATGCCGCGTTGCAGATGCGCTCCAGCGGATTTCGGCATCTGCCGGTGGTCAAGGACGGGCGGCTGGCGGGAGTGATTTCGGATCGCGACGTGCAGCGCGCCTCGCCATCGATTTTCAGCGACATCACGCCGGAAGAATACAACCGCCTCTTCGAGACCACGCCCATCGCCAAGGTGATGGCGCGCGAGCCGGTGACCGTCAGCCCCGATACGCCGGTGCGCGAGGTAGTGAAGTTGATGCACGAAAACAAATTCGGCTCGTTACCGGTGGTGGACAAAGAAAGCAAGCTGGTGGGCATCGTCACCACTACCGACCTGCTGCGAGTTCTGAACGACCTGCTGGCGGAAGCGTGAGCGGGGCGCTTCGCCTTCCCCGAAACTGGCGAATAGAGGTTGCGCCGCGCAGCGGCGGCGGCTAGAATTTTTCTGTCTCTTCGAGACGAGAGCGCATGGCCACACCACCGCGCGTGAAAGAAGAGCGGGCCCGGGCGCTCCGCGAGCGCGCCCACGGCCTCACCCCCGAAACCCTGGTTCGTCTCTACCGCACTATGTACCTCTCGCGGAAGCTCGACGACCGCGAGATGCAGTTGAAGCGCCAGCAAAGAATCTTCTTCCAGATCAGCGGCGCCGGGCACGAAGCTGTCCTGGTGGCCGCGGGCCTGGTGCTCAAGCCCGCCTACGACTGGTTTTATCCGTACTACCGCGACCGCGCCCTCTGCCTGTGGCTGGGGATGACGCCCTACGAACAGTTGCTGGAAGCGGTGGGCGCGAAAGACGACCCCAACTCCGGCGGCCGCCAGATGCCCTGCCACTGGGGCCACAAGCAGCTCAACATCGTTTCGCAGTCCTCGCCCACCGGCACGCAGTGGCTGCAAGCGGTGGGGTGCGCGGAGGCAGGGGTGTACTACAACGAAGTAGCGGAAGCAGCGGGCGCGAACGGAGCGCGTTTCGAAAAGGACGAAGTGGTGTACGTCTCCGGCGGGGACGGGACGACCAGCGAGGGGGAGTTTTTCGAAGCTCTGAACACGGCCTGCACGCGCCAGCTGCCCGTGCTGTTTATGATCGAGGACAACGGCTACGCCATCAGCGTGCCAGTCGAAGTGCAGACGCCAGGCGGAAGCATTTCCAAGCTGCTGGCCTCCTACCCGGGCCTGAAAATCGAAACCTGCGACGGGACCGACCCGCTGGAGAGTTATGCGGCGGTAAGCCGCGCGGCGGAGTATTGCCGGGCGCGGCGGGGCCCGGCCCTGGTGCACGCCACGGTCACGCGTCCCTACTCACACTCCATGTCGGACGACGAACGTCTCTACAAGCCCGACAAGGAGCGCGAAGAGGAAGCCCGGCGCGACCCCATTCCCAAGTTCGGGCTGTTCCTGATTCGCGAGGGTGTGCTCGACGAAGAAGGGCTGGAGCGGCTGGAGAAGGAAGTGGACAAGGAAATCCTGGAGGCGACCGACCGCGCGCTGGCGGCGCCGCTGCCGCCGCCCGAGAGCGCCACGCTTTATGTTTACTCCCCGGAGGTCGACCCGAGTTCCGAGAAGTTTTCCACCGCGCCCCGCGCCGAAGGTGAGCCGAAGACCATGGTGGACCTCATCAACGCCTGCCTGCACGACGAGATGGGGCGCGACCCGCGGATTGTGGTTTTCGGCGAAGACGTGGCCGATTGCAGCCGCGAAGAATATCTGGAGCAGGTGAAAGGCAAGGGCGGCGTCTTCAAGTGCACCTACGGTTTGCAGCGCAAGTTCGGCAGCCAGCGCGTCTTCAACTCGCCGCTGGCGGAAGCCAACATCATCGGGCGCGCCATCGGCTGGGCCACGCGCGGGCTGAAGCCGGTGGTGGAGATCCAGTTCTTCGACTACATCTGGCCGGCGATGATGCAGTTGCGCAATGAGCTGGCGCTGCTGCGCTGGCGCTCCAACAACAACTTCCGGTGCCCCGTAGTGGTGCGCGTGCCGACCGGCGGTTACCTGGGCGGCGGGGCCATTTACCACAGCCAGTCGGGCGAAGTGATTTTCACCCACATCCCCGGGTTGCGGGTGGTGATGCCGGCGACAGCCCTCGACGCCAATGGCTTGCTGCGCACCGCGATTCGCGCCGACGACCCGGTGCTGTTCCTCGAGCCCAAGCACCTCTACCGTCAGGCGCACAACCGCGGCGCCTATCCGGGTCCCGACTACATGGTTCCCTTCGGGAAGGCGAAGCTGGTCCGCGAAGGCGCCGACTTGACCATCATTACCTACGGCGCGCTCGTCTACCGCTCACTCCAGGCGGCTACCACGCTGGAGAAAGAAGACGGCAGCACGGTGGACCTGCTCGACCTGCGCTCGCTCAGCCCCTACGATTGGGCGGCCATCGCGGAATCGGTGAAGAAGACCAACCGGGCGCTGGTGGTGTACGAGGACACAATCTCCTGGGGCTACGGAGCCGAAATCGCGGCGCGCCTCAGCGACGAACTCTTTGACCACCTGGATGCGCCGGTGCGGCGCGTGGCGGCGCTCGACACCTTCTGCGCCTACCAGCCGCTGCTTGAAGAGGTCATCCTTCCCCAGGCCGATGACGTTCTGCGCGCCGCCCGCGACTTGCTGGCTTTCTGAGTCCCGTTCCAACTCTCTCGTCCTGAAAGAGAGCGGGGCGGGGTAGCAAAGAGGAGTAGTTGGAACGGGGCGAGCGGAGGGAACTTTTGTCCAGGCGACCTCGTAGGTTAGAGCAGGGAGGCAGGCGATGACTTGCTACAACTGCAACCAGGAGATTCTGGAGGGCTCGCGGTATTGCTACCACTGCGGGGCGGCGCAGAAAGTTGTCACGCCGCCAGCCCCGCCCACCAAGCCCCTGCGACGCTCGCGCAAGAACAAAATGATTGCCGGCGTGTGCGCGGGTTTCGCGGAGCACTTTGGGCTCGATCTCTCGCTGGTGCGAGTGATCTGGGTGCTGGTCACGATCTTCGCGGGCAGCGGCCTGCTGGCTTACATTGTTTGCTGGATCGTCATCCCCTACGGGGACGCGGAGGCAGCGGCGCCGGTGGCGGCGACGCATTAGGCGTCATAACGTCAACAAACGCGTCTCAACCGCGTTACGCTTAGTCCGCTAAACGTCAACCAACCGCCTCAACCTCACTACTCTTAGTCAGCTTTCTTGGCCGGCTCGCTTTTTTTGGGTTCGCCCTGCAGGACGCGGAAGCCGCGGTAGGCTTCGGCCGCTTCGCCCGCTCGGGCTTTGGGATCGGCCGGCCGGTCGGCGCTGCCGCCGAGTAACTTACCTTTGCCGTCGGCGCCGATGGCCCATTCGGCGACGTTGCCGCCCAGGTCGAAGACCAGCTCGTCCTCGCCGCGCCCCTGGAACTGACCGACCTCGCGCAGCAGCGGCGCGGGGCCGGGGAACTCGGCGGCTTTGGCGGCCAGGCGCGCGGCATCGTCGGGATTGAGAGCGTAGCCGGCCCAGAAGTCGAGCGTGTTTTCGTTGCCGGCCGCGCCCTCATATAAATCTTTGACTTCCTCTTCGTTGGCCAGGCGGTAGGTTTGCCCGGTGAGTTTCGCCAGCCAGGCGCAATAGGCTTGCGCCTGCTCGAAGGTGAGACCGTTGACGGGGAAGTTCTCGGTCCCCGGCGCAACGCTGTACTTGCGGTCGAAGGCCGCGTATTGGGCGCGCGTGACCTCGAAGCGGCCCAGCTCCAGGTTCTTGTGCATGACCACCTCGGGCACCAGCGTGCCTTTGAGGGAGACGCCGTAGTTCGTGCCGGCTTTCTGGACGCGGGTGCGCTTGAGGGCGACGTCAAGCGGCGAGCCTTCTTTGAAGGCTTCGTTGGGCGCCTTGTAAGTGCCGAAGAGGTAGCGGTCGAACCAGACCAGGTCTTCCTCCAGCTTGCGCCGCTGGTGCGCGAACTTGCGCAAGCCGTGGGGCTCGCCGGGGAAGAGAATGAAGCGCACCGGCGCCTTGCCGACCTGCTGCAAGACGCGGAAGTGCGACCAGCCCTGGTCGGTGGGCACGTTGCGGTCTTCGGTGCCGAAATAAATGATGGTGGGGGTGGTGACGTCCTTGAGGCGGAAGTACGGCGACTTGCGGAGGTAGAGCTGGGGGTCTTCGTAGGGGGCGGCGCCGAAGTAGTAGTTGTCGAAGGAGGCGCCGAAGTCCACGTTGGCCCAGTCGCTGAACCATTCCACATCGCCGGCGCCAGCGGAGATGGCTTTGTAGCGCGGGTTGCGGGTGACGAGTTCGATGGAGAGGATGGAGCCGTTTGACCAGCCCTGGGTGGCGAGCTTGTCGGCGTCCACCAAACCGCGGCCGATGAGGTAGTCGACGCCGTTTTCAATGTCCACGCGCTCGAGGTCGTAGTAGTTGCCGCAGCAGATGGATTCGACCCACTCCAGGCCGTAATTGGCGCTGCCG
>CAYTXK010000020.1:8229-13580 GCA_964441645.1 uncultured Acidobacteriota bacterium | reverse complement strand
CCAGCAGGATTTTCGGGTAGGCCCAGCTCTGGTCGAAGGCGTCGAGGTCGGCGCCGGTGGGCCCGCCGTGAAGGCTGAGGATGAGCGGATAGCGTTTGCCTTCGGCGTAGTTGAGCGGGTAGTAGAGGATGCCCTCGACCTCTTGATCGCGGGCGCCTTTCCAGCGGACGATTTCTGTTTTGTAGACGGGTTTGTCTTTGAAGCCGGGATTCAAGTCGGTGAATGGGGCCGCGTCGGCGATGCGGTTGGTCTCCAGGTGAGCGCGATACCACTGCTCGGGCTTGGTGGCGGTGGAATAGGCGTAGACCAGGGTGCGGCCGTCTTTGCCCAGCTCCCAGTCAAACACCTGGCCAGCGTGTTCGCCTTCGACCCAGGCGTGCGACCAGGTGTTGCTTGACTTCGTGTAGCGCGCGGCTTTGTAGCGCACCCCATCGGCCAGCAAAGCAATGAGGCCGTCGCTGGTGGCCTGGAGGGCGCCGGAAAAAGCCAGTCCCCAATCCGAGCCGAGATCCACCTTGGCGAGTTGCCCGCCTTCGCGGTCGTAGTAGGCCAGCAGAGTGATGGTGGCGGTCAGGTACTGCGGATGGGTGGAGTGGAAATAGGAAAAGTAGAAGCCCTGGCTGTCGCGCGCCCAGGCGACGTCGATGGGAAAGAGCCTTTTCTCGGCGGCAAAGAGCTGCGTGCTGGCGCCGGTCTCGAGGTTGGTAAGAAAAGTTACCGGCGGAACCTTCTGGTCGAATTCGTAGCTGAGGCTGCGGGCGTGGCGGGTGAGGGCCCAGTGGCCGTCGGGGGAGACCGAGAGGAGTTCAATCCAATCGTCGTTGGCGGTGAGGCGCTTGACCTGCTTGTCTTTTACGCCGAGCTGGAACAGGCGCACGGGCGGCTCGTGGGGGGCGTCCTCGACCACCTGCGCGGTGTCTTCTTTTTCTTTGAGCATCTTCTCGTAGTGGGCGGGGTCTTCCTGCGCCGCAAAGATAATGGTGTCCTTGTCCTTCCACTCGTAGGCGCGGAGGCCGCGCTCGAATTCGGTCAGGTGCCAGGGCTCGCCGCCGGCGGGATTCATCAGCCAGAGCTGGGCTTTGGAGAGGTCTTGCTTCTTGACGCTTTCCGGCAAAGCGCGCGTGCTAAGGAAACTGACCAGGCTGCCGTCGGGCGACCAGCGGGGCGCGGAGTGCGTGTCCTGACCGCGGGTGAGTTGAATTTCTTTTTTCTCGGTCAGGCTGCTCAAGAACAGGTTGGAGGTTCGGGTGCCCTTGTCTTTGTCCATCTGCGACCTGGCCCAAACCACCCAGCGGCCATCGGGGGAGACGCGGAACTGGCCGGCGCTTTCCGCCAGCAGGATGTCTTCGACGGTCCATTCGGATTTCTTTTCGGTGGCCGGCGGTTCGGCGGCCAGGGCCCCGGAGAAAACGGCGAGTGCTGCGAGTAAGAGGCAAACAACTTTGGCACGCATCTTGTTCGTGCTCCTTTGGGAGAATTAGGAACGCAACCCCTTGAGGATTTCGCGGGCGGCGATGGCGCCGGAGAGGGCGGTCAAGCCGGTGCCGGGGTGGGTGCCGGAACCGCAGAGGTAGAGCCCTCGGATAGGCGCGCGGTAACGAGCATAGCCGAGGAGGGGGCGCATGGTGAAGAGCTGGTCGAGCGCCAACTCGCCGTGGAAGATGTGGCCGCCGGTGAGACCGTAGGTGTCTTCGAGGTCCTGGGGGGTAATCACCTGCCGGGCGACGATGAGACCGGGAAGCGAAGGAGCGTAATCGGACAAGGTTCTTACCACCGCGTCGCCCAAGGCTTCGCGCTGGCTGTCCCAGGCGCCGTTCTTCAGTTTGAAAGGAGCAAAGTGCATGAAAACTGACATTACCTGCTGGCCCGGCGGAGCGAGCGAGGGATCGGAGAGTGAAGGGATGGTGATGTCGAGGTACGGCTGCGGAGAAAACTCTCCGTACTTGGCGGCGTCGAACGCCTGCTCGAGGTAATCAATTTCGGGACCGATGTGAATGCGGCCGGCGAGCGCGGCGCGGGCGTCTTCGGGAGAAGAGCTTTTGAGCGCGGTGAAGGCAGGAAGGCCGGCGAGCGCCAGGTTCACCTTGGCGGTCGTCCCCGCGCAGCGGTAGTTCTGCATCTTGACCACAAAGCTTGGCTCCAGATGCACGGGGTCAAGCAAGCGCAGAAAGGTGCGCCGCGGGTCGGCGCCGGAAATGACGGCGCGGGCGGCGATTTCTTCTCCACTCGAGAGAACCACACCCTTGACGCTGCCGTCCTGGACGAGGACTTGCGCCACCTCGGCGCCGGTTCTGATTTCGGCTCCCGCTTGACGGGCGGCTGCGGCCATCGCTTGGGTGAGCGCGCCCATCCCGCCGCGCGGGAACGCCGCTCCGCCGGTGGGGTGCGGGTCGGAGGCGGCGTGGAGCAGAAGGACAGTCGAACTGCCGGCCGACCAGGGTCCCATAAAGTTTCCGAAAACACCGCGGGCGGCGACAGCGGCGCGCACGAGCTCGGTGTCGAACCACTCGGCGACAAAGTCGGCCACGGCCATGGGCGGCCAGCGCAGCAGCCGAAACATATCTTTCCGGCCCAGGCGGCGAAATTCCCGGTAGGTCTTGAGCAAGCTCCAGAGGTCGCCGGCCGTGGGGCTGTCAATATCGGGGGGCGCCATGCGCAGCACGCGGCCGAGCACTTTCGCCATGCGGCTGAGCACTTGCTGGAACTCAGGATATTTGTCGGCGTCTTTTTTGGAGAAGGGGGCGATGTCGCGGGCGGTGCGGGCGGCATCCCGGTAGAAGGTCAAGGAGCGGCCGTCGGGGGCCGGCGCGAAGAGGCAGGGGTCAGGGTGAATCATCTCGAGCCCGTGGCGGCCGAGTTGCATTTCGTTGATGATTTCGGGCGCGAGCGAACTCACCGTGTGCGCCAGAGCTGAGCAGCGGAAGCCGGGATGGAATTCCTCGGTCACGGCGGCGCCGCCCACGACGGCGCGCCGTTCCAGCAGTAAGGGCTTGAGGCCGGCGCGGGCCAGATAAAAAGCCGTGACCAGGCCGTTGGGACCGGCTCCCACAATGACGATGTCGCGCGCGGCGGCCACGGTCTTAGCAGGGCGCTGAAAAACTGGCTGACTTGTCATCCTGAGGCCGCTGGCCGAAGGGTCTGCTTTTGCTTGGTCCCTGGCTGGAAAGAAAAAGCAGATTCCTCGCCGCCAGGGCCCTTCGCCACGCCTTGCGCGGCTCAGGGCGCGCGCGCAAGGGCTCGGAATGACAACGGCTCGCGTTTTTTGGCACCGGGTTAGATACTGCCCCTTTTCCAGTCTCGGAGAATTTGGAGCGCCGCCAGGCGGCCGGGCGCGCCCATGATACCTCCGCCGGGGTGGGTGGCCGAGCCGCACATATAGAGGTTCTTGACAGGGGTGCGGTACTGCGCCCAGCCGGGCACGGGGCGAAGGAAGAAGAGCTGCTCGAGCGCCAGCTCGCCCTGGAAGATGTTTCCTTCCGACAGGCCCCACTCGCGCTCGAGGTCGAGCGGGGTCAGCACTTGTCGGCCGAGAATGATGTTCTTCATGTTGGGCGCGAAGCGGGCCAGGGTGTTGACGACCGTGTCGCCAAACTCCTCGCGGTGAACGTCCCAGCCGCCGTCCTTCAAATTGTAGGGCGCATATTGCACGAAGCACGACATCACGTGCTTGCCCGGCGGGGCGACGGAAGGATCGGTGAGGCTGGGAATCACGACGTCAATGTAGGGCTGGCGCGAGAAGTGGCCGTACTTGGCGTCATCGTAGGCGCGCTCCATGTATTCGATGCTGGGAGAAATGGAAACCGCGCCGCGCAGGTGCCGGCCGGGCCCGGGCAGGCAGGTGAAGTCGGGCAGGGCGTCGAGGGCCAGGTTGACTTTGCCGGAGGAGCCGCGGAATTTGTAGCGGCGCACTTCGTCGAGGAATTCATCGTCCAGCAGGCCGGGCTCGATCATCTTCAGGAAGGTGAGGCGCGGGTCGACGCTGGAGGAAACCACCGCGGCGCGGAATTCGTCGCCATTCTGGAGCGTGACGCCCGCCACCCGGCCGTTCTTGACCACAATCTTGGCCACAGGAGACTCGGTGCGAATTTCCACGCCCGCCTCGCGGGCGGCGTCGGCGATGGCGTTGGAGACGCCGCCGGTTCCGCCGCGGGGCAATCCCCAGGCGCGAAAGGCGCCGTCGATCTCGCCCATGTAGTGGTGCAGCAGCACGTAGGCGGTGCCGGGCGAGCGGATGCCGAGGAAGGTGCCGATGATGCCGGAAGAGGCGACGGTGGCTTTGAGGCAATCGGTCTCGAACCACTGGTCGAGCACGTCCACGGCGCTGCGGGTCATCAGTTGAACCAGGTTGTAGCGGTCCTGGCCGGGCAAGGCGCGGAAGCGCCGGGCGAGGAAGAACAGTTTTTCCAGGTCGCGCAGGCGCGGGCGCGTAGGGTCGGGCGGAGTCATACTGAGGATGGGCTTGACGAACTTGCACATTTCCAGCATGGCGCGGCCGAATTCTTCGTAGGCCTCGGCGTCGAGCTTGGAGTGGCGAGCGATTTCGCGGCGGGTCTTGCCGTGATCGTTCGTACGCCAGAGGTAATCCCCGTTGGGCAAGGGAGTGAAGGTGCCGTCGAGCGGCAGAAGCTCAAAGCCGTGGCGGGGCAGGTCCAGCTCGCGGATAATCTCCGGCCGCAGCAGCGAGACGACGTAGGAGCAGACGGAAAACTTGAAGCCGGGGAAAATTTCTTCGGTGACGGCGGCGCCGCCCAGCACATGGCGGCGCTCGAGCACCAGCACTTTTTTGCCGGCGCGACCGAGGTAGGCCGCGGTCACCAGACCGTTGTGGCCGGCGCCGATGATGATGACGTCGTAGTGGGTGGTCATGCGCGTGCCGCCGGAGAGCACGGTGAGGAGTGTCGGGCGGCGGGCGGCCATTCTACTGGCAGGGCGCCGTTTCGACAAGCACCGCTTCCTTGCTGCGATTGGGCACCGCGACTATAATGCCGCGCCGAATCCCTTAAGCAGGAGGAGAACCGTGCCTGTCGGAACCGTATTTCATCCGCGCACTTTTTCGCTTTGCGAGAGCCTCAGTTATCGCGAGTGGGCCGGGTACTACACGGTCAGCGTTTATGAGATGCACCACGAGTACGAATACAACGCCATCCGCAACGCCGCGGCGCTCCTCGATGTCTCACCCCTGTACAAGTACTGGGTTACGGGGAAGGACGCCACCAAGCTGGTGAACCGCATCATCACCCGCGACATCAACAAAGTCAGCGTCGGCCAGGTCATCTACGTCTGCTGGTGCGATGAGGAAGGGAAGGTGATTGACGACGGCACCGTCACCCGCCTGGCCGAGAACACTTACC
>CAYTXK010000020.1:0-8219 GCA_964441645.1 uncultured Acidobacteriota bacterium | reverse complement strand
TGGTTCCAGCAGAACGCCCTAGGGATGGAGGTTTCCATCGAAGATATCTCCGAGCAGGTGGCGGCGGTGGCCTTGCAGGGGCCGATGTCGGGGCGGCTGTTGAAGCAGATCGCCGAAGCCGACATTGAGAACCTCAAATTTTTCCGCGTGACGCACGGAAGGATTGCCGGTGTGCCCGTAGATATTTCACGGACGGGCTACACGGGCGACCTGGGGTATGAAATCTGGATTCCCGCGGAAGAGGCGCTCAAGGTTTGGGATGCGATTGTGGAGGGAGGGCGCGGCTTCGATCTTCACCCGGCCGGGATGCTGGCGCTCGACATCGTTCGCATCGAAGCCGGCTTCTTGCTGATCGAGGTGGACTACATCAGCAGCCGCAAGGCGCTCATCCCCGAGCAGAAATACACTCCCTTTGAAATCAATCTCGGTCGGCTGGTGCACACGCAGAAAGGAGACTTCATCGGCCGCACCGCGCTCGTCGAGGAGCAGCGCCGGGGGCCGCAACGGCAGATGGTGGGGTTGGAGATTGACTGGACGGAAGTGGAGCGCCTCCACGAGGCCATCGGGCTGGCGCCGCAGGTGCCCACCACCGCTTCGCGCGTGGCGGTGCCGGTGTATCAGCAGGGCCGGCAGGTCGGAAAGGCGACGTCAACTACGTGGTCGCCGACGCTGAAGAAGATGATCGCGCTCGCCAGCGTTTCGAGCGCGCAGGCGCGGCCGGGGACTCGTCTGCAAATGGAGTTGACCATTGAAGCCGTCCGCCACCGCGTGCCGGCGACAGTTCACGAGCTGCCGTTCTTCAACCCGCCGCGAAAAACCGCCACGCCGGTAGTGTGACGAAGGAGGCCTCGCACCGTTGTCAAGTCCGCGGGAAACGATGAGCGCCGCCCGGACTTTCGGCGGGCATTCGATGGTGGCTCCCCTGCGCCGCGTCCTGCTTTGTTCTCCGCAGGCTGCCGGATGGGCGTCGCCCGAGCAACTCAGCCGCTGGCGCGAGCTGGGGTACGACCACGAACCTAACGCCACGCGCGCCCAGGCGCAGTTTGAGGCCCTGCAAGGGATTCTTGAGGCCACGGGAGCCGAAGTTCTGACGCTGCCGGGCGGCGACGCTCTTTCTCTGGATGCCGTCTATGTTCATGATGCCTCTTTTCTCACCGACCACGGCGCTATCTGCCTGCGCATGGGGAAGAGCGCTCGCGCCGCGGAGCCGAACCACCACTGCCTCTTCTACCGCCAGCGAGGCATTCCGGTTCTGGGTGAGATTCAGCCGCCGGGGCTGGTGGAGGCGGGCGACCTGGTGTGGCTCGACCCGGCAACCGTGCTGGCGGGCCGCGGCTTTCGTACCAACGCAGCGGGGATCGAACAGTTGCGGTCTTTGCTGGCGCCGCACGGCGGCGAAGTCATCGCCGCTCCGCTTCCCTATGGCCCGGGACCGTGCGCCTGCCTGCACCTGATGTCGCTCATGAGCCTGCTGGACGACCGTACAGTGTTGGTGGATTTGGCCTGGCTGGTAGTAGAAACCGTGGAGCTGCTGCGCGCCCGCGGATTCACTCTGATTGAGATTGACCCGACGGAACGGGATACGCTGGCGTGCAACGTCCTGGGTCTCGGCGAGAAGACGGTGCTGGCCTTTGAGGAAAACCCCCGCACCATCGCCCGGCTGCGCCAGCACGGATTTATGGTAAAAACCATTCCCGGCAGCGAGCTGGGGATCAATGGCGGCGGCGGGCCTACTTGCCTGACGCGGCCCTTGCTGCGCGGCTAGCCGCCGAGCTAGAGGGGGCCTTGACGGTTTGGCTTCCCGTACCGCGTTTGTAGTAGGATGGGCTCGAATTCCTCGGGGGAAATCCGGCCGCACGCTTATAGCGCGAGAGGTGGCTATGTCCTCAACGATTCGTACCATCGGGGTCAGCACCGGGGGCGGTGACTGCCCGGGACTGAACGCCGTCATCCGCGGCGTGGTGAAAGCGGCGCTGCTGGATCACGGCTGGCGCGTCATCGGCATCCAGGACGGCTTTGACGGCCTCATCTGGCCGGAGAGGACGCGGGAGCTGGATCACGTCGGTGTGCGCGGCATCCTGGGCCGCGGCGGCACCATTCTGGGCAGCACCAACCGCGGCAACCCGTTCAACTACGAGCTAGTGGAGAACGGCAAGAAAGTGGTGAAGGATTTCTCCCAGCTCTGTATGGAGAACATGCAGAAGCTCGGCATTGACGCGCTGATCGCCATCGGCGGCGACGGCACGCTCAAGATCGCCAACGACTTTTACAAGATGGGGATGAAAGTGGTGGGCGTGCCGAAAACGATTGACAACGACCTGTCGGTGACGGAAGTCACGTTCGGATTCGAGACCGCGGTGCAGACGGCCACCGAGGCCATTGACCGCATCTCGACCACCGCCGAAAGCCACAACCGGGTGATGATCGTCGAGGTGATGGGCCGCGACGCCGGCTGGATTGCGCTTTGGTCGGGCCTGGCGGGGGACGCTGATATTGTTCTCATCCCGGAGATACCCTTCACCATCCAGAGTGTATGCGACAAAATTAGAGAGCGAGAGACTCTCGGCCGCAAGTTCACGGTGATAGTGGTGGCCGAGGGCATCAAGTTGCCCGCCACTGATGCTGAGGGCGACCCTCTGCCGCCGGCCAAGCCCGGCATGGTGGGAATCACCCTGGCGGCGGCCATCAGCAAGAACACCGGCAAGGAAACACGCGTCACGGTTCTCGGCCACATCCAGCGCGGCGGCAGCCCCACGGCCTTCGACCGCCTGCTCGGCTTGCGCTTCGGCGTGGCCGCCACCGACTTGATCGCCCAGGGCAAGTTCGGCTACATGGTCTGCCTGCGCTGCGGGGACATTCAGTCCTGCACGATGGAGGAGGCCATCGGCGTCTACAAGTTCGTAAACTCGAGGAGCGACTTCATCCGCACCGCCCGCGCCACGGGAGTTTCCTTCGGGGGCTAGCCACTTTTCGTACAGCGGCATGCCCTTTTCCTTTTCTCACTTCGAGGAGCTATGGGTGTTCTGTATCTATCGGAAGCGGACGTCGAGCGCCTGCTGACTATGGAAATGGCGCTGGCGGCGGTGGAAGAGGCCTTCCGCCAGTCGGCCGCGGGCCGGGTGGAGAATCAGCCCCGGCGGCGCCTTGCCGTGCCCGGCGGCGTCCTGCTGCACTATATGGCCGCTGCCGACAGCAGCCTCGGATACTTTGGGATGAAGATTTATACGAGTTCCCGCACGGGGACGCGCTTCCTGGTTCCGCTCTACCGCAGCGACACCGCGGAGCTGGTGGCGTTGCTTGAGGCCGACTACTTGGGCCGGGTGCGAACCGGGGCGGCCACGGGCGTGGCCACCAAGTACATGGCGCGGCCCGAGGCGGCGCGGGTGGGCCTGATAGGCTGCGGCCACCAGGCGCCCACGCAATTGCTGGCTCTGGCGCAGGTGCGAAAACTCGACGCGGTGCGAGCCTACAGCCCCACGGCGGCGCGCCGGGCGGTTTTTGCGGAACGGATGAGCGCCGAGTTGGCGCTACCGGTCGAAGCGGTTGACACGGCCGAGGCCGCCGTGCGCGAAGCCGATATCGTGGTCACCATAACCTCGGCGCGCGAGCCGGTGCTCGAAGGGGCGTGGCTGGCCCCGGGCACGCACGTCAACGCCGCGGGCGTAAATATGGCGCAGCGGCGCGAACTGGACGCCGCGGCCGTCCAGCGGGCGGCGCGCATCGTGGTGGATTCTCTCGAGCAGGCCAAAGAAGAAGCGGGCGACCTGCTGGCGGCATTCAAAGATTCGCCCGGGCGCTGGCAGGAGGTACATACGCTTTCAGAGGTGGTGGCGGGCACTTTTCCGGGGCGCACGAACTCTGATGAAATCACTCTCTTCAAATCGAACGGCGTGGCGCTCGAGGACCTCGCCACGGCGGTGCGAGTGTACGAACGCGCTCGTGAGGTGGGTTGGGGCCGGATGCTGGAGATGGGGGAAGCGTAGTCGGGTCGCTCAGCGACCCAGGGCGCGCAGGCGATCCTGCGCCTGCCGCCGCGCCTCTTCGTAGGGCATGGCCGCCACACGCTCGAACTCGGCGCGCGCCCGGTCGGGATGGTTTTGGGCCATGAAAATTTCTCCCCGGCGGAGCCCGGTGTAGGCTTTGAGCAGACCATCGGCGGTGGTTTTTTCGGTTACGCGGCCAAAGGCGTCGAGCGCCTCGTTCCATTGGTTCTGTCTCTGGTAGAGGACGCCAATCTGGTACCAGAGACGCTCTCGCGTCAGTTTCTCATAGCCCGGCCGGCCGCGTTCCATATCGCGCGCCACCTCGACGTAGGCCGCCAGCGCTTTCTCGTGCAGGCCCTCGCGCGAGTAGGTGCGGGCGATTTCGAGGCGAATGAGGGGATTGCGCGGATAGTAGCCGGCGAGGGAGGTCAGGACCTGGCGGGAATACTGATGGTAGCGTTCGCGGGTGTAGGCAACGGACAGCAAGAAAGCGGCGGCGCTGGTGGCGTGCTTGCCGTGCGTCATGGCATCCTGGATGAGCTGCAGCCCGCGCCGCTTGCTGCCGCGATAGCCGAAGAGAAAAGCCAGCCACTTCACCCCACCGGGAATGCTGCCCATGACGAATTGGTAGACGCCGGGGACGAGCTTGGCGTCGTGGTAGTTGGGGTCCAGGCGCAAGATTTGTTCATGGAGCTCATTGGCGCGCGAGCCGGTCCGCAGGGCTTCGATCCAGCTCTTCTCAATGGTGAACTTGTAACTCCCCTCGATGGCATAGGAAACGCCCAGGGCATAGAGCGCCTCCGTATCCCGGGAATTTTCCTGGAGACGAATCTCGCAGAGAGTGCGCACTCGAGCCAGGGTGGCTTTTAGTTTGGCAATCTGTTCGGGGTCGGGCTGGGGTTTCTTGCCTTCGAGGAAACTGTTGCTGGCGTCGAAGAGGTTGCCGTCCAGCAGTCCCAGGCGAAGCATTTCCTGAAACAATAGGGTGTTGGCCACGTAGTTGTGGAAAACGGGATTGCCCGGCTCGATTGCCAGCGCCCGGTCGAAATCCGCCAGCGCTTCTTGGTATTCCAGATTGTAGAAGTGGTTTTGGCCGGCGTAGGCGTACGCCCACGCGTCAACCTGGTCGGCCGCCGCGGAGAAAAGAGGGGTTAGACACAACAGCGCGGGGAAGATACCCAGCCGCAGAACCCTTTTTGGCCAGCTCCCTCGATGCAAAGAGTTGTTTTCTCCCGTCCCCGTCATTCTACTCGATACCCCTGCTGACCCACCACAGGAGAGCCTCACTGGTAAGGATGCAAGTTTGGGGCCAAAGGCTGGAGCCGAGATTGCTGGGCGCGTCGGACTTACGTCCTAGGGGCGGGGGTTGAGTTTGTCGGCCAGGGCGCGCTCCAGGCGTTCGCGCACGCCGGCGGGCAAGGGGAGGGGTTCGCTGTTGCAGTAGATTTCGATGGTTTTGCGACAGGTGTTCACCACCACGCGGCAGTCGGTACACTTGTCGAGATGGCGGCGGAGGTCATCGGCCAGGGTGGGGTCGAGATTCCCGTCCAGGTATTCGCTCAATTCCAGAATGATACCTTTACAGTCCACGTCTTTACCCTCGCCGGAAGTATTTGTTGAGTTTTTCGCGCAACCTCAAGCGTCCCCGCAGCAGGCGCGATTTCACTGCGGGCACCGAGAGCCCCAGCATGTCGGCGGTCTCTTCGGTGGAAAGGTCTTCGATGTCGCGCAAGGTGACCACGGTGCGGAAGGGGCCCTCGAGAGTTTCAATGGCGCCGTGGAGAATTTCTTCGAGCTCGGTTTTGGCGAAGCGCTGTTCGGGGTTGTCGCCCCAGTCCTCCACCTCGCGGGGATAGGACTCGCCGTCGTCGCCCGGCACGGGTTCGTCGAGCGAGACTTCGCGGCTGCCGCGGCGCTTGCGCAGCTTCATCAGGGCTTCGTTGACGGCGATGCGCACCAGCCAGGTGTAGAAGCGCGAGTTGCCCTGGAAGCGGTCGAGGTGGCGGTAGGCTTTGAGAAAGGTTTCCTGCAAGACGTCTTCGGCGTCCTCCTGCTGGCCGGTGATGTTGAGGGCCAGGCGGTAAATGTTGCGGTCGTACTGGTTCAGCAGCGTGGTGAAGGCGTCGCTGCTGCCGGCGCGCGCTTCCGCCACCAGGGTGGCTTCGTTCTCGAGGTGAGTGGGCATGGCCGCCTAGCGTTAAACAGCGTCAAACGGGTACAAACGGCATTCTCCCCTACAACCTCGCCCGAGGGCAAGGCCGGGGTCTCCGGCCTCTTCTAAGAGATGAGCGGGGGGCAGGGAAGATCGCAAAATGAGTAGTGCATCACGTACTCTTCTGGGGTTTAGCGGCCCTGTCTCTCACCAGGGTAACTGTCTGTGATTCCATCAGGCAGGTGCCGAAATTCTAGGTCCTGTATATCCGCTGAATCTCGAATCCTGGTGGTGAGGCAGATGGGTCAAATCTAACCATGAAATTATCGAAGAAGCCACGCCTTCCGAGAATTCCGGCAGCAGACAGCTCGTGGGTAAAACCCGCCGGGATGGTGATCCTGTCGCTTCCGACGTAGAGACCGACGGTGTGGAAATACACCGTGATTGCAAGCCCTTTCTTCACGCCGTAGAGTTCTGCCTTCTTCCCCTTTTCGATCTTGAGTCCAATGGCTTCTCCCACGTCGCCTCGGAAATAACAAGCGTGTGAACCAGAATCGACAACCACCTCGAAGAACGGCGTCGGCGGAGAGTGCGTGCTAGGATTGTTTATACGAACATTTAGAATGGGCTCCCATTCGTAAGTTCCCTGTGGATATGCCGGGTGGTTTTCAGGAAGCGGGCGAGTCTTAAAGGGAATCCACAATGGCTAGACTACGACAGGAAGCCACTCGTCCGGGATATGGATTAGAACGGGATCAGGTTCCCCGGCCTTCTTGGCGTTTTCTACTGTCTGGGAAAAGGTTTCCCCCGAAGCCACAAGTTTCTCTTCATCGGCAGAGAGGGCAATCCAGCCGTTGCGGGGAGCCTGCCTGAGAAGCTCTGCTCTTTGCTGAGGACTCATTCGAATTTCTCCATCGGCTTCGATCATCTGACCCTATTGGATGCAGATAGTGCATCCTGCGACATTACATTGTCGAGTATAGCCCAATTCGCGTTCTCCGTAAAACTAGTCTTTCCCGAACCCCTCTAAGGATTAGGCAGGGATGCTGAAAAGGGGGGTGCTTGACAGGGCGGGGGGGTGGCGGGGTAAAGTTGAACGAACGTTCGATAATATGGTGACTACAGCCACGACCGTGCCTCGGCGTCCCCGACTCGCGGGCCGGCGGGATCAACTGGCGGGAAAGACTCTGGGTGGGGCGAAGCTCGAGCGGCTGCTGGCCTGCGCCACACAAGTCTTCTGCGAAAAGGGCTACGAAGGGGCCAGCATTCGCGACATCGCGCGCCGCTGCCGGATTTCCCTCGCCGGGCTTTATTACTACGTCCACAGCAAGGAAGAGCTGCTCTACCGCATCCAGAAGCATTGCTTCACTACGCTGCTGGAGCAGGTGCAGGCGGAGCTCGCCGCGGCGGGGCCGGCGCCCGAGGCGCGACTGCGGGTGTTCGTCGCCAACCACATCCGCTATTTCTTGCAGAACCGGGAGGCGATGAAGGTGCTCTCGCACGAATCCGACAGCCTGCGCCCGCCCTACGGGGCGGAGGTGGCGGAAATCAAGCGCGCCTACTACCGGCTCTGCCGGGGTATCCTGGAAGACCTCAAGCGCGAGCGCAAATTGAAGAACCTGAACACGCGGGTGGCGGTGTTGAGCTTGTTCGGGATGATGAACTGGATTTATACCTGGCACAAGCCGCGGGTGGACCCCGACGCCGGCGCGCTGGCCGAGCAGATGGCGAGCCTGTTCTTGCAAGGGGTCGAGGCGGGGAGCAACGGCGCGTGGCGCGCGGCGCGGGGCGGCAACGGGCGGCGGGGAGTTTCCACGTAGCCGGCAACGCCCTTCGGGCTTAAAACACCCTCAGGGTCAATTCCTCGGGCTCAAGCCCTCGGAATTGAGGAGGAACGACAATGGCAACCGAAGCAATGGTCAAGGAAAAGGAACTGATTCGTTACGGCGTGGAGAAGGGCATCGCCATCATCGAGATGAACGACCCGCCCGCCAATACGTACACCTACGCCATGATGCGCCAGCTCGATGAGGCCATTTTGCAGGCGCGGATGGACAACGACGCGCACGTCATCCTGCTGCGCG
>CAYTXK010000019.1:15045-18699 GCA_964441645.1 uncultured Acidobacteriota bacterium | reverse complement strand
CCTCCTCGCCCACCTCGACGCCCTCGTAGAGCCGTTGCGCCAGCATCATGGTGCGCTTGACCCCGAAGCGCAGCTTGCGCGCCGCCTCCTGTTGCAGCGTGCTGGTGATGAAGGGCGGCGCAGGGTTCCGCCGCCGCTCCTTCTGCTCGACCGCGTCCACTACGAACGTGGCGGTTTCGAGCGCCATCGTGTGCTTCCGGGCCTCCTCCTCGTTGGCGAGGGTGAACTGCTTGCCTCTTTGCTCTGCGTCCTGCACCGGTACTTCGAGCTTCCGCCCTTGACACTCGATTAGCTTCGCTTCAAAGGCAGGCGGCGCCGCTGCGGTCAGAATTGCGTGGATACTCCAATACTCGATGGGGACGAAAGCGCGGATTTCACGCTCTCTCTCCACCACTACCCGCAGGGCGACCGTCTGCACCCGCCCGGCCGACAGCCCTCGCTTGACCTTGTCCCACAGCAGCGGGCTAATCTCGTAGCCCACCAGCCGATCCAGGATGCGGCGCGCCTGTTGCGCGTCCACCAGCTTCTGGTCAACTTGCGCCGGCTTGGAGAAAGCTTCTTCCACGCCGCGGCGCGTGATTTCGTTCATTGCCACGCGGAAGATTTTCTTGTCCCTGCCGATTGGCGGTGGCGCCGGAAACACCACCCCCAGGCTGACTTTCTTTTTCGCCGGACTCCTCTTACTCGCTTTCCCTTTCTTTTTTCGCCCCCGGCCGTCTGGGCTTGTGGCTTCGACGCTCAAAGTCTTGTCGGTGAGTATTTCCTTCAGGTGAGCGCAAATGGCTTCGCCTTCGCGGTCGGGGTCGGCGGCCAGGTAGATGGTTTCCGCTTTCTGCGCCGCCCGGCGCAGGTCGGTCACTACTTTTTCTTTTCCGGGGATGACGAAGTAGGTGGGCCGGAAGCCATTGTCCACGTCCACGCCCAGGCGCTTACGGGGCAGGTCTTTGATGTGGCCGAGCGAGGCTTTGACCGTGTAGCCCTTTCCCAGGTAGCGCTCGATGGTGCGGGCCTTGGCGGGCGATTCCACAATCACCAGAGATTTCGCCACTAAGCCGCTCCGGGCCGCACGGCCGCCGGCAGCACTCGCAGGAAAAACTTCCCCGGCAGTTGTCGGATGAGTCCCTTCATCTCCAGCTCAAACAAAGCCGCCAGCACGTCGGAGGAAGTTAACTCGGTCCCCTCCGTCACCTGGTCCACGTGCAAGGCTTCGTCCACTTTTAGGATGCCGAAAACCGCCCGCTGGACTTCAGACAGGTCGGCGGTCAGCGGCAAGCTTTTCTGCTCGGCTCCCGCGGGCTCGCTCGCCGCCAGCCGCTCCAGGATTTCCGCCCGCACCGGCGTCGGCAGCTCCTCGACCACGTCCTCCCAGCTCTCCACCAGCTTAGCTCCCTGTTTGATGAGCGTATTGGGCGCATGGCTTTTCGGGTTGGTGATGTTGCCCGGTACGCCATACACCTGGCGGTTGTACTCCATCGCCAGCCGCCCGGTGATGAGCGAGCCGGAGTAGCGGCTGCCTTCGACTACCACCACGCCCCAGCTCAACCCGGCTATGATGCGGTTGCGGATGGGAAAGTTCTGCGGCGCCGGAAAAGTCGCCAAGGGAAACTCGGTGATCACGCAGCCGTTGGCTTCGATTTGCTGGCGCAGCTTGCGATTCTCCTTGGGATAGTCGGCATCAATCCCGCAGCCCAGCACCGCCAGGGTTTTTCCACCTGTAACTTTCAAGGCCCCGCCGTGCGCGGCAGAATCAATTCCCCGCGCCAAGCCGCTGACGATGGTCAGCCCGCGCGCCGCCAAATCTTCCGCCAGGCGCTCGGTGACCTGCTGGCCGTAGACGGTAGGCTTGCGCGCTCCGACGATCGCCAAGCAGTGGCTGGAAAGCGCGGCCGCGTCCCCTTTGAGATAGAGCAGCACCGGCGGGTCGAAAATTTCCTTCAGCAGCGCCGGGTAGTCCGGCTCGTCCCAGGCCAGCAAACGGCACCCTAACTGGCGAACTTTTTCGAGCTCCTGCTCGGCGGCTTTGAGCGGCGCGCCGGAAACGATGGTCTGGGCCACCGGTGCCGGCAGGCCGCAGGCCTCGAGTTCCGTCCGTCGAGCGGCAAAAACTTTTTCGGGAGAACCGCAGCGCTTCAACAGCTCGGCGGCCAGGCGCGCGCCCACGCCCGGCGTTAACAACACTGCCAGCCAGTAGGTATAGCTCTCGAGCTCTCGCGCCATCGTCGCCATTGAGCGCACACGCGCCCGCAAAAATCAAGTGAAACTAGCCGCCAGCGCGCCTGCTTGTCAAGGCGAGCCCTCGTTGCAGGCGCCCAGGGCAGGTGATAAAGTGCCGCGTTTACGCGTGTTTTCCGCTATTTCCGGGAGCAATTTTCTTTGCCATGAAAGGTCGCAGGCCACAGCGTCAAGGTATGACGGCCCGCGGGCCGGGGCGGCCGCCGGCGCCGCTGCGGGTGTCGGTGGTGCGCTATCTGAACACGGCGCCGCTGGTCTGGGGCCTGGAGCGCGGCCGCGCGCAGACTCGCTACCAGCTCAGCTATACGACCCCCGCCCAGTGCTCCGATGATTTGCGCCACGGGCGGGCTGAGATCGGCATCATCCCGGCCATCGAATACCAGACCATCCCCGGCCTGAAGGTTATTCCCCGCATTGCCATCGCCAGCCAGCGAAAAGTGGAGAGCGTGCTGCTCATCAGCCGGGGCCCGGCGCGGCGCGCCAAGCAGGTGGCGCTCGATTCAAGCTCGCGCACCTCGGCCGCGCTGCTGAAAATCCTTTTTGCGCGCCACTGGGGCGGCGAGCCCGAATACCAGGAAGCGGAGCCCGACCTGGCGCGAATGCTGAGCCAGGCCGACGCGGCGCTGCTCATCGGCGACCCCGCGCTGCAATTCACCCTCCACGCTCCCGGAACAGAACTTCGCGACATCAAGAATCTGCACGTCTACGACCTGGCCGAGGAGTGGTGGCGGCTGACCAACCTGCCCTTCGTGTTTGCCTTCTGGGCGGTACGGGCGGAAAAGATTCGCTCCGCGCGCGAACGGCAACAACTGGTGGGAGACTTTCTCCACTCGCGCGACCAGGGACTCGACCACCTCAAAGAAATCGCCCACGACGGCGCCCTCCGCCTCAAGGTTTCCAGCGGGCAACTGGAGCGCTACCTGCGGACCTCGATCGACTTTCGCCTGGACGCCCCCGAGCACGCCGGACTAGAATGTTTTTACCGCTACGCGCGGGAGCTGGGCTTGACCGACGCCGCGCGTCCGCTGGAGTTTCTCTGATGCGGTTGGCTCACGAAGAAGCGCTCGACCTCTTCCGCTCCCATGACCTCGTCGGCCTCGGCATGGCTGCCGACCAGCTCCGCCGCCAGCGCCACCCCGAGAACGTGGTCACCTACCAGATCGACCGCAACATTAACTACACCAACATCTGCACCGAGTATTGCTCCTTCTGCGCCTTCTACCGCCCCCCGGGCTCGGCCGAGGGCTACCTGCTGCCTCTCGAAACCATCTGCGAAAAAATTGACGAAATGCTGGCGATGGGCGGCACCGGCATCCTGATGCAGGGCGGCCATCATCCCGATCTGCCGATCGCCTGGTATGAGGATCTTCTAGGCTCGTTCCGTGAGTCGTTCCCGACGCTTCACATTCATGCCTTTTCGCC
>CAYTXK010000019.1:14550-15035 GCA_964441645.1 uncultured Acidobacteriota bacterium | reverse complement strand
GAAAACCTGCTGCGCTCCCTCAAAGCGCGCTACCCCGCGCTGCACCTGCATTGCTTTTCGGCGCCGGAAATTATCAACATCGCCGAGCTGAGCGGCTTGAGCCTCCGCGACACTATTGCCCGCCTGCGCGACGCCGGGCTCGACTCCATCCCCGGGGCGGGCGCCGAAATCCTTGACGACGAAGTGCGCCGGCGCATCAGCCGCCTGAAGTGCACCACCGCCGAATGGATTGACGTCCACCGCACCGCCCACCAGCTTGGCCTGCGCACCACCGCCACCATGATGTTCGGCTGCGGCGAGAGCCTCGAGAACCGCGTCAACCATTTCGAAACCCTGCGGCGCATCCAGGACGAGACCGGCGGCTTCACCGCCTTCATCCCCTGGATGTTCCAGCCCGAGAACACGCCCCTGGGACGGAAAATCAAGGAACCCGCCACGGCGGTGGACTACCTGAAGACGCTGGCTATCTCGCGGGTCTACTTCGA
>CAYTXK010000019.1:13796-14540 GCA_964441645.1 uncultured Acidobacteriota bacterium | reverse complement strand
ATTGACAACGTGCAGGCCAGTTGGCTCACGCCCGGCCTGAAGGTTTGCCAGGTGGCGTTGCGCTTCGGCGCCAACGACGTGGGCAGCATCATCATCGAGGAGAACGTGGTTTTTGCCGCCGGCTGCAAGAACCGCACCAGCGAGGGCGAGTTGCGCCGCATCATCCGCGACGCCGGCTTCATCCCCGTGCAACGGGACCACCTCTACCGCACCTACTTCCTGCGCTACAACTAGCCAGCTACGATTTTGGAGTCGTGCTGATGACGAGGCGCACGGGTGTGCCGTCAGCGAGGTCGAGAGGTTCGAGCGGCTTGAGGACGCCATCTCTGTAGACGGCGTGGATGGTTCGAGCTTGTTTCCCAGCAGCATCCCTCGACCTTGCTCGGGATAAAGGGGCCGCCGGGCTGAGCTTTTGTCTTGCCCTCTTTCCGTCGAGTGCGGCGTTGGCCAGTCTGTCGGCGGCGCGCGTGAACTTCCGCGGAACGGACTCGATGGAAAAATAGTCGAAGCCAGTAATCAAAGCGCGGGCCTCTTCGTGCAGGGGCTTCAGGTCCGGGCTCTTCACCTTGTAGGCGCCTTCGAGCTGCCGCGCCTCCGAGGGAAGTAGTGGAAGGGCACCTCATGGACGCGGTAGCCGGCCGAGTAGCCCTTGACCAGGATCTCCTGGAGGAAGCTGAAGTCCCGGTTCGAGGCCTCGATGTCCTCCACCACTTTTTCAATCACCCGGGAGGATATGGGACGCTT
>CAYTXK010000019.1:0-13786 GCA_964441645.1 uncultured Acidobacteriota bacterium | reverse complement strand
GCTGCCGCGCCAGCAGCTCGGAATCGGTGCGCACGCGGAGCGACTTCCAGCCCTGCTGGCGGGCGTGGGCGAGGGCGGCCAGCAAAGCGCGATACTCCGCCACATTGTTGGTGGCTTTGCCGAGGCGCCGCGCCAGCCGTTCCTTCACGTTTCCTTTGGCGTCTTCAAACACCACGCCATAGGCGGCCGGGCCGGGGTTGCCGCGGGCCGCGCCGTCAATCGTGGCCAAAACGCAATCGGAAGGCACGGGCAGCCGGGCAGGATCGAATAACGAAGGACGCGGCGAGCGGCGCGGCACGGGCGTCAACTGCCCGCGCCGACGGGCTCCTCGACTCCGCTGGGCGGCGGCGCCGCAGGCACGAAGTAGAGGATGCGGTGGCAGGATTCGCAGTAGTGGATCTGGTCGTTGCGCTTGACCTCCGCATAAGTCTGCGGGCGGATGTGAATCAGGCACACCTGGCAGACTTCCCCGCGCGCCTCGGCCAGCGCAATCCCGCCGTGGCCCCGCGCGATGCGGTCATACACAGAGAGCATCTCTTCGTTAGTCTGGGCGCGCAGCGCGTCGCGTTGCGCCGTCAGCCCCGCCGCCTCTTCTTTCTCCACGGCCTCTTCCTGCTCGATTTCGCGCAGCCGCGCCGCCACGCGCCGCTCGACTTCCTTCAAGCCCGCTTCCGCCGCCTTAATAGCCTTTTCCAACTCTTCGGCGGCAATCATGGCCTCCAGCACCCGGTCTTCCGCCTGCGCTTTGAGCTTCTCGTCCCCTTCCACTTCGTGTTGAAGGGCGCGATAGGCGTCGTTGGTCTTCACCTCGTACATCTGTGTCTTGTGCTTGCTGATGCGCTCCTCGAACTGCTGCGCGTCGAGCTCCAGCTTCTTGCGCTGCTTCAAGCTGTCGGTGTGCGCGCTGCGGTGGCGGGCGAGCGTGTCGCGGGCGCGCGCCAACTCCCCTTCGGCTTCGGCGCGGCGCTGGGGAAAAAGGGCAATCTGGCGGGTTAATTCATGCAGGCGGAGATCCGTCTGCTGCAACTCGATCAGGTGTTCGAGGTCGGCCAGCATGGCCTGGTCGCGAAACTCCCGGTGGCTAGTGTCATCAGCGCCATCGACATTTTCGACTCGCCCGCGCCCGCGGCGCGCGGTCTCCCCACAATCAACAACAAACTGTAACAAACGCTGTACCGGCGAGTCAAACAGTCAGAACCGCTGCATCGCCGTGGTAGCATAGGCATCTAATCGCGGCAGGAGACCAAGCCACCATGCTCATCCGCATTCCCAAAGGCTGGGAGATTCCCGAACGGGACGCGACTCCGGAGGCCCTCTACCGCAGCCGCCGGCGCTTCCTGCAAGGAGCCGCCGTGGTGGGAGCGGGAGTCGCGGGCCTAGGGCTGACAGGATGGTCGGAGCTGCTCGCGCCCGCCCCGGTGGCGCAAGTCCTGCCGCCGATGCCGGCGCCCCGCAACAACAAGTACACCGTGGAGCGGCCCATCACCTCGGAAACCATCGTGGGCCGCTACAACAATTTCTACGAGTTTACGACCGACAAGGAGCGGGTGTGGCGGCTGGCAGGGAGTTTACGCTCGCGGCCGTGGGAAATCCAGATCAGCGGCGAAGTGGAGAAGCCGCAGAAGATTGACGTGGATGAGCTCATCAAGAAGATGCCGCTCGAAGAAAGGGTCTATCGCCTGCGCTGCGTAGAGGCCTGGTCGGTGGTGGTGCCGTGGATCGGCTTCCCGCTGGCGAAATTCGTCGAGTGGGCGCGACCCACGAGCGCCGCGCGCTTCCTGCGCCTGGTGAGCTTCCTGCGCTTGGGAGAAGCGGTGGGGCAGCGGGAACAGAACTGGTACCCCTGGCCTTATTTCGAAGGCTTGACGATGGCCGAAGCCACCAACGAGATGGCGATGATCGTAGTGGGCAGCTACGGCCACCGCCTGCCCAACCAGAACGGCGCCCCATTGCGCCTGATTACGCCCTGGAAGTACGGTTTCCAATCCATCAAGTCCATCGTGCAGTTTGAGTTCACGCGGCAGCGGCCCAAGAATTTTTGGAACGTGCTGGCGCCCGACGAGTACGACTTCTACGCCAACGTCAACCCGGCGGTGCCGCATCCGCGCTGGTCGCAAGCCACCGAGCGCGACGTGGCCACCGGCGAGCGCATCCCCACCAAGCCCTACAACGGCTACGGGGAATTCGTCGCCCACCTCTACCGCTAGACGTCGACAATTTTGCCGCCGGTGGGCCTCGCCCCTATTGGCGCTTCTTTTCCCCTGCCTTGACCACTTCGTTGCGCCACCATTCCTGGGCGTTGTTGATGGCCTTCTGGTTTTGCAGCGGGGACTTTCCGTAGACCCAATGGAAGTCCTTGCCGGCGATCCGCGTCAGGGCGTGCAGGGCGAAGTCGCTGACGTAGAGCGTGCTGTCGGGTCCGGCCAGGGTATCAGTCGGGCTGGGGGGCACGGTGCGCCCGTCGCGCAGTTTGCGCAAGAACACGGGGACCACCACCTCGCGGGTGCGCGGGTCGGAGATTTCGCCCAGGACATAGACGAAGCGGGCGGTTTTCATCGGAGGCAGGTAGCCGCGGTCGAGCTGCCGCAGCAGCTCTGCGAGCAGCGGCTTGGGGTCCAAGCCGACGGTGATCGGAGTGATGTCCACCATCACCCCGCGCTTGGGCAGCAGGCGGCGGGCCAACTCCTGCAGGCTCGCCGCATCGCCCCGCTCCAGCAACCGCTCCGTCCAGGCGCGCCCCTCACTGGCCGGCATGCCGTCGAAGCTTTCTCGGTAACTGACACGCGGCTCACCCGGCTCGCGCTCCAGCTCGATCGCGTCCAGCCGGTTCATCAGTCCGGCGCGAATCTCCACCGGGCGCGAAGGCTGAGGATGCCAGCCCTCGCGGCTCACTTTCAGCTCGTAAAAACCGGGGGACAAATCCTGAAGGCAGAAATTCCCGTGCTCATCGCTCGTGGTGCGCGCCACCGGCTCGCTTTTCGCTCCCGGCTCGGTGGCGGGCGCGCCGGCCGGGTACAAACTCACCTCGGCCTGAGCTACAAAGGCAATCCCCTCGGCCAGAACCACGCCGCACACCCACCCGGTGGATTCTTGCGCCGCGGCCTGCGGGTCGGTGAAAAGCGCCAGCAAGAAAAGCAGCGGGAACAGGGCCTTCGCCCAGCTCCGGCCGGTGCTTCCGTTCTTTGGGGTGCGGCCGCTCATCATTCAGACCAAAACTCATAATACCAGCGTCGAAACAGCCTGGACAGCCGCGCCGAACGGTGCGACTACAATCCCAGCACCACCGCCAGAATCCCCGAGAGCTCCACCATGTCCTTGCCGACGATCTGCACGGTGCGGCCGTCGAGCTGGCGCGCCCCCGGCAGGTAGCCGGCCCTCTCGGCGTCCGACTCGGACTTGAAAATCAGCTCCATGGTGATGGGCGTCGTGAGCCGCCAGGGCTTGAAATCCTTCAGGCGCCCGAGCGCCGTCTTGGTTTTCTCTCGAATCAGCTCGCGGGCTTTTTCCGGATGCATCATTTTGGCCACGGTGCCCATGCCGGTCTTGACTTCGGCGCCTTCGATGTCGCCCACCAGCGCCCGCGTTTCGGCAATCACCGTTTGGTCGCCGCTGATTAGCACCACCGGCACGCCGAAGTGCCCGGCGATGGCGGCGTTGAAACCCGCCTCCGGCACTTTCTGCCCGTTGAGCTTGATGTCGAAGACGCGCCCGCCCGACATAGTGTGCGCCAGGGTAGCGTGGCGCATGCCTTCGCTGGCGTGGTAGCCGATGAAGAGGACGGCGTCGAAGCTGTCGTCAATCCCTTCCATCATGATGAGCTTGCGGGGCCAGCCGCGGATGAGGCGGGCGCGCTTATCAAGCTCATCCAGCAGCAGGCTCTCGGCATTGCCGTGGGAGTCGCTGACCAGGACTTCGGTGGCCCCGGCTTCGAAAGCCGCCCCGATGGCGGCGTTGGCCTCGCCTGTCATCCACTTGCGGGCCTGCTCGTACTCGAACCCCGGCGGGCCGGTCTGGTCGCCGCTCACCACGCCGCCGATGCCTTCCATGTCCACGGAAATATAGACTTTGAGCTTCTTGGGCGGCTGCGCGTAGGCCGATAGTACGAGACAACTTGTCAAAAGCAACACAAGAACCACTGGCCCCGTTTTTCTCACGGTAGCCTCCTTTTGTTTCTAGTAGGGCTGTTTCGGGCAGCCCACGCTACTGGCGGAAGCGGGGCGGTGTCAAGAATGGCTCGCCTCGCGCCGCTTGACCCCGCCGCCCCAGACGCATATACCATCCCTTCACCTTCAGCGCAGGAGGTTCGGATGCGAAAACTGATTCTGCTCGCCGCCGCGTTCACCTGCCTGCCCACCGTGGCCCTGGCGCAGCCGGACAACTGGGAGTTGGTGCGGAAAAAGACGGAGGCGAAGCTCGCAGAAATCGCCGCCGGCACCCGCGGGATTGTCGGCCTGGCCGCCGTAGACCTCACCAGCGGTGAGCGCTTCGGCGTCAACGAAAACCTGGTCTTTCCCCAGGGCAGCGCCATCAAAGTGCCCATCCTGCTGGAACTCTACCAGCAGGCCGCCGGAGGCAAGCTCAAGCTCACCGACCGGCTGGGGGTGGAAAAGCGCCAGCAGGTGGGCGGCAGCGGCGTTCTCGGCCAGTTCGGCGACGGGACCTCCGAGCTGAGCCTGCGCGACCTTGCCGTGCTGATGATCGTGCTCAGCGACAACACCGCCACCAATATGCTCATCGAGCGCGTGGGACAGGAAAACGTGAACCGCATGCTCGCCTCGCTCGGCCTCGAGCGCACACGGCTACAGCGCAAAATGATGGACGAGGCTGCCAAGGGCCGCGGTGAAGAAAACCTTTCCACACCGGCCGAAGCTGCCCGCCTGATGGAGATTCTCTTCAAGTGCGAAGGGCTCACGCGCGCCGCCTGCGACGACATCCTCTCCATTCTCACCATTGATAAGCCGGGACAAATCCGCCGCGGCGTGCCCGAGAACCTTCCCGTGGCCTTCAAGCCCGGCGGCATTCCCGGGGTCACGGTGGAGTGGGCCATCGTCCAGCTCAAGGAGCGGCCCTACGTGCTGGTGGTGATGGAGAACTTCGGCCTGGAGGGCGAAGGCGCGCAGGCCATGGAAAAGATTTCGCGCCTGCTCTACGACTACTTCTGGCGGCGCAGCCACTCGACCCGCTACGGCACCTACGTCGACCCCGCCCTCATCCACTAAAAGACGAAGGGCGGGTCAACCACCGACCCGCCCTGGTAGATAGAGCCCGCCGACTAAATCGTACCGTCCGACAGGATGCGAATGGTGAAGGCGTTGAGGCCTGAGTATTCGAACTTGTGCCCAAAACCATCCCAGCGGTGCATCTTCGACTTGTACATCACAAAGCCGCGGTTGGATTTGGCGTTGAAGTACTTCACGTTTTGCAGGATGGACGGGCCGCCGTCGTTGCCCTTCCAGCGCTCCAGCAGCATTTCGCCCTTGCCATTGGCCAACTGGGCGCGAGCGATACCTTCCTTGCTGTTGATGGACCAACTGATGGCCGACTCGTCTGTCTCGATCTTGTCGAAATCCTGATAGATGCCCTTGATGAGGATTTTGGCCAAGCCGTCGCGCTGGGCCGGTGTGACCGCCGGGTCGAAGGTCACCACCACCCAGGGACTCCGGTGCTTGGTGCCGAATTCCTCCCCGAGGTCGCCGGTCAACCAGAATTTGGCTCCCTTCAGGGCTACGTCGCCGAACATGCCGTCATTGACGCGCACTGCCATCTGAAACTCACACGACCCCATCTCGGGAGTGGTGTTGAAGTAGCAGGGGCAGAACAGATGGCAACTGCAAGCCTCAATGTAGGTGGCATCGTATGACCAGGGGGTGCCGCCCGCTGGCGGCTGACTGCCCTGGGTCGCACTCAGGCTATCCAGCCCGAGCGCTGCCGCACCCAAAAGAAAACTGCTTCCAACTACGAATTGTCTCCGGCGCATAGAACCTCCTTCCGATTACCTGTGGCTTTTTGCGACACGCATGGGTCAGGCAACGAATAATGGATAGTCGCCTATTATCTATACGCAGCCAGCCGAGCGAAGTCAAGCAGGGACAGGAGGGGTCTCCGCGGCCGGTTCACTTCACCACGGGGAACTCCAGGAAGCTGGGATGCTCGGCGTCGTGGTAGAGCGTGACGTGGGCCACGCGCGCGTCCTTGCCGGATTCTTCAGCCACCGCGCCGCCGCTGTTGTAGTTCTTTTGCACGTAGATGGAGTTCGAGGCTTTGAGTACGAGCCGCAGCCGGCTGCCTTTCATCACCCGCCGCGAGAAAAACGTAAAGCGGCTGAACTCGTAGCGGTTGATCTCACCCGGCTTCGCCAGTTTTTCTTCCCGCAAAGAGTCCCGGTAGCGCGCCCGCAGCATGTCCTGGGTCAAAGCAATGCTGGTGCCGTCGGGCTGAATCTCATACAACGAAGCGACGAAATCCGTGTCCGGAACATCCAGAGCCATCCAGGCCACGAAGCGCACGAAGCCACTAATTTCCGTGGCCTCGGCAAACGGCTCGCTGTGATAGACCACGCCGGCCTCGAAAAGATTGAGCGCGAAGCGCTGGTCGGTGATGTAGTTCTCGATGTCCCCGGTTTCCAGCTCGGCGGGGCGGGGGTCGAGCGGGTCGTAAACGTAGTGGTCGGGCGCGGACTTGTCGGGCTTTGGCCCGCGCAGGGAGCCGGAGTGGAAGATGTCGCCGGCGTTCCCGTCTGAGTCGAGGTAGAGCGAGCGCGTTTCGCTGGCGATGCTTTCCAGGCTGTCGGCGTACTTCCAATTCTCCGCCCCCGGGCCGACCACGTAGTAGGCCACGCGCTTCTTCAGGAACTCCGGCTTCGCGCCACCTTTCATCGTCCAGTCGTACCACTCTTTGTGCAGCTTGTTCATATCGAGCTGGCTGGCTTCGCCGAAGCGCAACCCACCCACGTCGCGTTTCGGCGTGCGCGTGCCGGCGTGGTCCCAGGGGCCGATGATGAGGTAGTGCGAGTCGTGCGCCTCGGGCGTGCCATAACGCATGTGCCGCCGGTAGAACTCCATCGCGCCCGGCTGGTCGCCGTCATAGTGCCCGGTAATGGAGAGGATGGGCACACTGATGCGTTTGTAGTCGTCCGCGGTCGGCGCCATGGCGTCGAGGTAGGCGTCGGGCACGGGATGGTCGAGCCACTTCTGAAAAACCGGCGAAGGATTGCCCACCAGTTTGTCCAGCTCGCGGAAAGGCCGGTGCTCGAGATAAAGCTTGCGGTACTTCTCGATCCAGAACGAACTCTCGCCGAAGAGATTGCCATTGCCGGTGACGCCGCTGGTGAAAGTGAGCCACTGCATGTTGTAGGGGAAGAAAATGTTGTTGTTAAAAGGAAAATCCACCCCCGGATGAGCGGCCGCCACGGGAACGACCGTGGCCAGGTGAGGAGGAAATTCTTTCAGCGTCGACCACTGGTCGAACCCTGCGTACGACCCGCCCCACATCGTCACCTTGCCGTTCGACCACGGCTGCCGCCCCAGCCACTCCACGATGTCGTGCCCGTCCCGGCCCTCGTTGGCAAAAGGCTCGAAGGCGCCGCCCGAGCTGCCCCGCCCGCGCGCGTCCACCAGCACGAAGACGTAGCCGTTGCGCGCGAAGTAGTAAGCGCGCGGGTGGTAGGTGTCGCTGATGTAGGGCGTGAGCGTGAACACCACCGGCAGGGGCTCGGTCATGCCGTTGGGTTTGTAAACGGTGGCGTTGAGCGCGACGCCGTCGCGCATCGGAACCTTCACGCCCCAAACCAGGTCCACGTCCTTCGGCTGCGACTCCTGCGTCCACGCGGGCGCCGCAGAGCTGAGAAAAACTGCGAGGCCCAGAATCAACAGCCGATTGCGGTTGCCCATTTGCCCCTCCAGTCACCCGTTACTACAGTTTCAGCCAGCACCACTCTTTGGTCATCGGCGTCTTATTCATCACCACGCCGCGGTCCTCGGCAACCAGAATGTTGTTCGAGTGGTTGTACCCGAAGCCGCCCTCGGGGTTATAGAGCCCGGGCTCGTTCGAGAACATCATGTTGACTTCGAGCACCGTGTTGTCGCCGGGCGAGATGTAGGGCGCCTGATGGCCTTCCATCCCCGCGCCGTGGGCGGGGCGGTGATAGACGTATTTCTCCACGCCGGCATCGCGGGCCAGCTTGAGCACGCCCTCCGCCACCTGGTTGCACTTCACGCCGGCTTTGGAGAGCTCCGCCTGCTTGAGCGTCATGGCCGTATGCACTTCCCACAACTTCTTGCCCAGCTCCGGCATAGGCTCGATGTGGCAGGCGCGGTAGCCTTCGCCGCCGTAGCCGCCGATGCGGATGAGCGAGGCAATCTGAATGGCGTCGCCGCGCTCGATGCGCTTGAAGAAAAACTGATTGGGGTGGGGGTAGCCGGTGCCGCGCCCGGTGCGGCAACTGAAGTCCAGCCCCAGCCCCACGCCGCTGTGCGGCCGGCCGTTGAGCTCCGGCCCCAGCGCCTCCATCAGCTTGCGCGTGCCGAATTCGCCGGTGGCGATGGCGACGTCGTAGTCGGTGGCCGAGGTGCCGTGCTCGAGGATGTAGCCGCGGGCGAACTCCAGCATAGCGTCGTGGAGGTCAATGCCCTTCTGCGTCAGCTCAATCTCTTCCGGCGTCTTGATCTGGCGCATGTGCAGCAGCTCTTTGCTCCAGTCAGCCCACTCGACCTCGGGCAGAAATTTCTTCAGTTTCCCTGCCAGGCCGGGCCCGGGCTCCATATCGAGCGCAAGCTTGCCGCTGCCGGCCCCGCGCTTCTAGCCGTCGCAAGCCCACTGCCAGAGATCCGTTTCGGGGCCGGCGCTCCAGACGTTTTGATCGAAGCCGCCGACGTGCAAGAAATCGAAGTACCACTCATGGTCCTTAATCCACCAGGTCTCCGCCAGGTCGCGGTCGAGCCCGGGATGGAAGAAGGCCGGCTCGCCCGTGGCCGGCACCCACAGCCACATCGGCCGCTCGGTTTGGGTGAGGAAGTAGCCGGTGAAGTAGTTGTGGTTGAGCCCGTTGGTCGAGAGCGCGCCGCCAAGCTTCTGCTCGCGCAGCTTGGCTTGCAGCCGGCCCACCGCCGCCCGGTACCACTCCACCGGCAGCCGCCAGGGCGGCTTGAGTGAAGGGACTTGCACGCGCTTCAGCTCGCGCTCGATGGTGCGGCGCGTGTTGGGTTTCTTGCTGGAAACGTAGCCCAGCCCTTGCGCGGCCAAAGCGGGCGTGGCCGCCAGGCCCAGAAAACCGAGAAAACCGCGTCGTGTTACGCCCATGTTTTTCCCTCCGCGGGGTGTAGAACTTCTCCTATTGGTTTGCAGGCAGGGGGATAGTAGCAGAAGCTAGAGGAAGAGTGGCCTTCTCCCATCACGCCGTTCTCTACCTTAATGGGCATAACTAATCACGCGGGTTATCTTCCATTCGCCGCCTTTGTTCTGCCACACATGAAGAAACTTCGCTGCCACGGTGCCGCCTACCTCTTCCGTAGTTCCTTCTTGTAGGTGATAGAAACGGTGTGCCCCTACTTCAATGGCGCCATAGCCCGGGATCGGGTACACCTCCAGCGTGCCGGGGACGAGTTCTCTTCTTTGTCGGCCGCATACATTTTTGACAGAGTCGACCAAGGCCTTTCGTGAATAGGTGAGACCTCCCTGGTCGTGATAAAACTCGATGTCATCGGAGAAAAAGGAGGCAAACTTTTCGAGATCACATTCGTTGTAAGCGCCCATGACGGAGCCGAACAGGGCGCTATCCAGGGAGGCAATCGTATTGAAGAGCTCCTGGGAGGGCGACAGGCTGGGCGCGGGCTGGCCACCTGCCTGCGACGCCAGCCCTGCCACTAAGAACACAATCAGCATAATTCTCCGTGAAACCAGGGGGCTCATCATTAAACCTCTCATTGCTTGGAATATGTAACTTCAAAGGGTTCTACGCAACCCGAGGACCAGAAGTTCAACCGCTGTCGAACGGTAGCGCAGGTTGGGCGCAGCCCTACCTGCGGTTTTCGGTTTTCCCGCATCGGAACGCGCGATGGTCTGCAACGGCCGCTAAGAAGGTCGCTTGCCCCTCAGGCTTCGTGCAGCCGGTCAATCTTCGCCGCCAGGATGAAATCGCTCTCGATTCTGCCCCCACGGCATCTGACCTCTATCGTCATTGAGCCGGTACAGCAAATGCTTTATGGCAAGAGGCCTGGATTCTGCCTATAATCGCCCCACTGAGGTTTGTGCTGCTGCACGCCGAAGCCGGGAGGGTTGCCATGCAGTCTGAGGATCTCGTACAAAACGTCCAGGGGATTAAAGCCTCGTTGGAAGAGACCGAGAAGTGGTTAAAGACGATCAAGATTCCCCGGGAGGTGCTGGAGGATTTCAAGTCCACCGTCGATTTTACGCGGATAACTCTCTGGGGGATACTCACGGCCGCTGACCCGGATGTCCGCAGTGTCCTTACTCGCTTTCGGGTGAAGCACATAGTGGAGATGTGTCAGAAAGTCACCTTGGACGCCAGCGGGGGAGACATCCCCTCTGACAGCCCCGCGCTGCTGACTCTTCGCGCTGCTTTGCAAGACACTCTAAGCCGCCTGAAGCACGCGGATATATAGGAAGATACACATGAGCCGCGGTCAATGGTGGGGCAGACGGCTGCGCGAAAACACGCCTGGACGGCATCCAGCCACACCTGCTCACGCAGGAGGTATATAGATGGCGGGCAAACTCGACCCCATGTTCAATGGCACCGGTATGGTTACAACGCTATTCCTAGGTAAACTGGGCTTGAGCTTCGCTGTTGCCCAAGCCGTTGCCATTCAACCGGATGGCAAGATCCTCGCGGTAGGCTGGTCCGGTGATGGGCCCCTTGCTCCCGATGATTTTTCCTTGGCACGCTACAATCCGAATGGCTCGTTAGATCCAACCTTCGGCGCAAAGGGGCAGCAGGTCACTGACTTCGGCCCAAATGGCTCGAATGACGTGGGGTATGCCCTTGCTATTCAACCTGACGGTCGGATCGTAATGGCCGGCTACTCCGGGGACTTCGGCCTCGCGCGTTATGACACCGACGGGAACCTGGACCGTAAATTTGGGAATCAAGGCACACTGACCACAGATTTCTTTGGCGGCGACGACTTTGCCACGGGAGTGGCCATCCAAAGAGACGGCAAGATAGTGGCCGCGGGTACCTCGATTCACAAGGGCACAGCTGCCTTTGCGTTGGCCCGCTACGAACCCAATGGAGCCTTGGATCTCAACTTTGGCAATCAGGGTCTAGCCATCACGCCTCCTGGCTGGGATGCGCGTGGCTTCGCCATCGCCATCCAGCGCGACGGGCGGATCGTGGTGGCAGGCGCCTACTACACAACAGGTAGCAGCGAATTCGCAGTGGTTCGTTTCAACACAGATGGCACTTTGGACCAGAATTTTGGTGCGGGCGGCAAGGTGACCACGAGCCTTTTTTTCGGCGCCTGGTCGGAAGCTCACGCCGTCGCCATTCAGCGGAACGGCAGGATTGTTGTTGCCGGTTGGGCTATCTACCCCTACGGCCCGCATTGGTTCGCGTTGGCCCGTTACAGGCGGGACGGGAGTTTGGACAAGAGCTTCGGAAACGGCGGCACAGTCCTGACCGATATTCGTGCGAGCGCCGAAGCTAATGCGCTGGCAATCCAGTCGGACGGAAAGATCGTGGCTGCAGGAAGGTCATGGGCGGTTTTCCCGCCACAGGGGTTTCCCGAGTATGACTTCGCCTTGGCGTGCTACAACCCAGATGGGACTCTGGACCCCCTCTTTGGCGCCGGCGGCAAAGTGACGACCACGGTCAACGACAATGCAAATCCAACTCTCACGAATCAGGCCTGGGGCGTTGCCATTCAAGCAGACGGCAAGATCGTCGCAGTGGGATCGGTCGAGAGTGCACTCGCGCAGCAGGGAGCGAGTAACGTGTACTTCGCTGTGGCACGATATTCGTAGGCGATATTGGTTCGCATTTAGCGTGTCGCTAAAGCCGCCCAACCAAGCGTTGCTGCGGGCGGGCGAGAACGGCCTGGTGCTGAACGCTGGCTGTAAGACTTCCGCGTCCATCCCACTGTATTTCCCCATAGCCGCCTTTGGCTAAGACACAAGTGCCTTGTGCCTCGCCACCCTTTCCCACAGAAGTGCTCCCTTGTGTCGGTGCCTTCCACTTGGCCGATAAGCGTGCCTATCGGAAACTACTTCAGCCGTGCACTGCCTCTAGGCCGAAATGATTACTTTCCGGCACGACCGTCTATGTGGAGTGAGCGCTGGTTGATTCCTAATTTCCCTGTCTGTGTGCGGAAAACGGTTGCCCTGGTATCCAAACCGTCAGACCGAAGCAGGGTCTCTTGCCGCTCAGGCTTCGAGCAGGCGGTCAATCTTCGCCGCCAGGATGAAATCGCTTTCGGTCAGGCCGTCAATCTTGTGCGTCCAGATGGACACATCCACGCGGCCCCAGCGCAAGAGGATATCCGGGTGGTGGCCCTGCTGCTCGGCCAACTCGCCCACGCGGTTCGTAAAGGCCAGCGCCTGGCGGAAATCAGGAAACTTGAAACTCTTAGTCAGGTGGTGCTCGTTGACCACGCTCCAGCCATTGACTTGATTCGCCAGCGCCGCCAGCGCCTCCCCTTTCAGCGGCGGCACGCCGCCGCGGCAGGGAACACAGTTCTTCGCGGCCAGATCCGACATGGTTTTCAGGCGGAGCGTTTCTCCAGCTCGGTTTTCAGATGCGCCTCGCCCGCCGCTTGCGCCTCGGCTTCGGTGGGAAACGCCCCGCGGCCGAGAACGAGATGCGTCTTGGCGCCACTTGCGGTCTCCTCCTGCAACTGCAGCTTGTAAGTCCAGTTGCATCCCACCGGCATAGTTACGGCTACGCCACTCCACGTACCCATGGCGCTTCTCCTACGCAAATCCCCGCTGAGGGAGGCCATCATACCACCCCCGCCAACCCGCGCCGTGCCCCTCACTCTCACTCTTTGTTGGGTCGGGGCTCTTGCTGGGTTCGTTGGAGTTGCAGCCAGATTCGGTGCTTGGGCTTTCGCGAGTTCTGGTTACGGCCTTAAGTGCAGAAATCCCAGCAGCTGGCCGCCAAAGAAAATGTAGAGGGCGCAGATGGTTCCTTCCCCGATAAAAACTCCCAGGAGAAGCTTCTTGAAGTCGACCTCTAACGTGCCACACAGGTAGCAGACCATATCCGTCGGGGCCAGAGGGAAGAAACTCCAGCCTATGACGATGAGCAGCTCGTTTCTTTGAAGAATGAGTTTCATCCTGGCAATGAGGTCTCCATGCTTGCGTTCGAAGAACTCATCGAGATGCAGCGCTTCCGAGAAGAAATAAATGATGGAAGAGGAAATGAGGATCCCAGTCAGACTGAGAACAAAAAGGGGAACCGGCGGAAAAAACAAGAGCCCGGTGAGCACCAGATAGGTTGCCGGAATGAGGGTGAATCCCCGCACACAGCCCAGCAGCAAATAGACGAGGTATCCCAAAATCATCGAATAAGAAAAAGCCCGCCCGAGCTGGCTTTGGATAGAATCTCTGTGGAAAAAATACAGGTATAAGCCTCCGAACAGAACGGAAAGCCAGATCACTATCACCACATTCCTCAGATTAAATTTGTCTGGCTGTGCCATCTGCTCGAACGCCCTGCTGATTGTAACGGATTCTGGAAAAGAGGGGCTGGCCGGATTCGTCGCAGCAAAGCGCAGATCCTGAGCAAGCGCAGCGAGTCGAACGGGAAGACACACAGACACAAGATTATGGA